>NZ_JBBJZY010000009.1:0-75591 GCF_038148955.1 Streptococcus pseudopneumoniae | reverse complement strand
TACAGAGATATGTGAGTGTCTATTTTTAAAACTAGATATTATATACATTAAGAGAGAATCAGTTTGCTTCTCTCTTTTTTGATTTTCAGTAATTCATTTTGATTGCGTATATTTTTTTGTTTCCTGATTTGTTCAATGAATACTGTAGTTTAGGTACATAAATTAAAATTTAACAGATTGTATAATTCTTACAAACTTTTAAGAAAGTAATTGAAGAGTTTTTTTGTCCTGACTATAATATATGTGTTTGTCTAATAAAAATTTCTACTCTTTTTGATTTTAAATAAGTATTAGCTTACATTATGGTGTGAATTGGGTTTGATATTTCTTTTGAGGAAGTTGCCTTAGATTTTTCTAATTGTGTTTTATTGTATAGTGTATCTTGCTTGTTTTGAACAGAATTTTTTATGACATTTGTCATATTTTCTAGTGACAGAAACTTCTATCTCCTCTGATTTCAAAAGACTATAATTGTAGTATGAAATGGAGGAAGAAGAGATGAGAAATAAAATGATTATCGCAGTGAGTTTAGTAGCAGCAGGAGTTATGACCTATCTCATGTTTTCGGGATTGGATGAGGATTTCTATCATTTTCCTTGGGAGGTCTTTGCTGGCTTTGGAATGATGTCCTGGCTTATCCGAGAAGGTTTGAAATTAGTCTCAGATGTGAAAAAGGAGTTTGAAAAATGAAAAAAGCGTTTCTCTATCTTTTTATTGGACTATCACTAGTGGTATGGTTGGTAGAAATGTTTACAGGTTGGTTTGATCAAGCCTTCCTTCACCAATTCATCCGTGGTGTCTGGGGATTAGGATTTATGATTTTTATCGTCTTTCCGATGGGAAAGGAGTGGCTGAAAGGAGAATATTATGAACATGATTAAGGTACAAGGCTTACATAAAAACATCAAGGGTAAGGCTATTTTGAAGGATATTTCCTTTGAGATAGCTGAAGGTGAATGTGTTGCCATGATTGGGCCAAACGGAGCAGGAAAGACCACACTCTTGGACTGTTTGCTTGGAGATAAACTGGTCACCAGTGGACAAGTATCTATCCAAGGATTGCCAGTGACGAGTTCTAAGTTAGACTATACAAGATCCTACCTCCCTCAAGAGAATGTCATCGTTCAGAAACTAAAGATAAAAGAGTTGATTGATTTCTTTCAAAAAATTTATCCAAATCACTTGAGTAACCAGGAAATCGATCAACTATTGCAGTTTGATCAGCAACAGAAAGAGCAATTTGCAGAAAAATTGTCAGGTGGGCAAAAGCGTCTTTTATCTTTTGTCTTGACCTTAATTGGGCGACCAAAGCTTGTCTTTTTAGATGAGCCAACTGCTGCCATGGATACCTCTACCCGTCAACGTTTTTGGGAAATTGTTCGGGACCTAAAAACGCAAGGAGTCACCATTCTCTATTCGTCTCATTATATTGAAGAGGTAGAGCATACAGCTGACCGGATTTTGGTTTTAAATAAGGGAGAGTTGATTCGTGATACGACGCCTCTAGCTATGCGTAGTGAGGAGATTGAAAAGCATTTTATCCTTCCTCTAGCTTACAAGGAAGTCGTTGAGCAGTCTAACTTGGTTGAAAGATGGGTACAAAAACAAGATGCTCTGCAAGTAGTCACACGAGAAGCAGATGCTTTCTGGGAACTGTTAGTTCAAGCAGGATGTAGCATACAAGAAATCGAAGTTAATAACCGTAGTTTGCTAGATACAATCTTTGAAGAAACACAGAAGGGAGATGACTAAGATGAAACGATGGATCGCACTAAACAAGATAGAATTTCTATTGACCAAACGGCAATTAGTCTATTATCTATTATCCGTAGGGATGCCGACAGCCTTCTATTTATTCTTTTCAGGCATGTACCAGGAAACACCAGGTGGACCCGCGAATTTTATGCGTGATTATCTTATCTCCATGACGGCTTTTTCCATGATGTCGACAGCTATCTTTTCATTACCAGCTGTCTTACATACCGATAAGATCAACAACTGGCAGAAAACATTACGTCATAGCCCTGTAAATATGGTAGAATATTATCTATCAAAGATAACAAGTATGCTGGTTGATTATTTGGTTTCAATCTTGGTGGTTTTCTCAGTTGGGCATTTTGTAAGAGGTGTAGAGATGCCTCTAGGAAGCTGGGTTGGGGCTGCGATTTTGCTGATTTTGGGAAGTATTGCTTTTGTAGCGATTGGCTTGACCTTGACTCTCTTACCAACTAGTCAGCTGATGTCTGTCGTGGGCAATCTTCTTTATCTAGGATTGGCTGTTTTAGGCGGACTCTGGATGCCTATCTCTTTATTTCCAGACTGGATGCAAGCGATCGGTAAGTGTCTCCCGACCTATCAGTTGATGGAGTTGCTCAAGACCTTCTTAAACGAGGGTGGCATCAATCTATCAGCCACAGTTTATTTACTTGTTTTTTCAGCAGTTTTATTTGGTTTGACTATTTACCTTCAAGGTCATAAGGAGAATGCTTAATGCTTGAAAGACTGAAAAGCATACACTATATGTTTTGGGCAAGTTTGATTTTTATGCTTTTTCCCATCCTACCTGTAGTGATTGGGGAGCTTCCTGCTTGGCATTTATTGGTTGATATTCTATTTGTAGTGACGTATTTGGGTGTTTTAATAACTAAGAACCAGCGCATATCATGGCTTTTCTGGGGGATCATGCTGGTCTATGTAGCTGGGAATACCGCCTTTGTTGCTGTGAATTATATCTGGTTTTTCTTTTTTCTTTCCAATCTCTTAATTTATCATTTTGGCGTACGTAGTTTAAAGTCTTTACATGTATGGACATTTCTCCTTGCTCAAGTCCTTGTTGTGGGCCAACTGTTGATTTTTCAGAGAATCGAAGTTGAGTTTCTAGTCTATCTGATTGTAATTCTTACTTTTGTCGATTTGATGACTTTGGGCTCGGTTCGGATTCGAATTGTGGAGGATTTGAAAGAAGCACAGGCTAAGCAAAATGCCCAGATAAATCTATTGCTTGCTGAAAATGAACGCAGTCGTATCGGTCAAGATTTGCATGATAGCTTGGGACATACCTTTGCTATGCTTAGTGTTAAAACTGATCTAGCCTTGCAGTTATTTCAAATGCAGGCTTATCCACAGGTGGAAAAGGAATTAAGAGAAATACAGCAAATTAGTAAAGAATCAATGCGTGAAGTGCGAACCATTGTGGAAAATCTTAAGTCTAGAACTTTGACATCCGAACTAGAGACTGTGAAAAAGATGTTAGAAATTGCTGGAATTGAGGTGGAAATAGCTAATCAACTAGATACAGCTAGCTTAACTCAGGAATTGGAGTCAACGGCTTCCATGATTTTGCTTGAGTTAGTAACCAATATCATCAAACATGCCCAAGCGTCTAAAGCTTACTTAAAATTAGAACGGACAGAGAAGGAACTCATTTTAACAGTAAGTGATGATGGCTGCGGCTTTGCTTTTCTAAAAGGAGATGAGCTCCATACAGTCCGAGATCGTGTTTTTCCATTTTCAGGAGAAGTAAGTGTAATCAGTCAGAAACATCCAACGGAAGTGCAAGTTCGACTACCTTATAAGGAGAGAAAGTAGATGAAAGTATTAGTCGCAGAAGATCAAAGTATGTTGCGAGATGCCATGTGCCAGTTGCTCACGCTTCAACCGGATGTAGAGTCTGTCTTTCAAGCCAAGAATGGGCAAGAAGCAATCCAACTCTTAGAAAAAGAGTCTGTAGATATCGCCATCCTTGATGTAGAGATGCCTGTGAAGACAGGTCTTGAAGTCTTGGAGTGGATACGAGCAGAAAAGCTTGAAACAAAGGTGGTTGTGGTGACGACCTTCAAACGTCCTGGGTATTTTGAACGTGCGGTCAAGGCTGGAGTGGATGCTTATGTCTTGAAAGAAAGAAGCATTGCAGACCTCATGCAAACTTTGCATACTGTCCTCGAAGGAGGCAAGGAGTATTCGCCTGAATTGATGGAAGTGGTGATGACGCATCCCAATCCATTAACAGAACAAGAGATTGCTGTTTTAAAGGGAATTGCTCAAGGCTTGTCTAACCAAGAAATTGCAGATCAACTTTATTTATCAAACGGAACCGTCCGAAATTATGTCACCAATATTCTTTCAAAACTAGATGCAGGTAATCGAACAGAGGCAGCTAATATCGCGAAAGAATCTGGTTGGTTGTGATACTATCTTAACTCGAAAACCATCATGTGCTAAAATTGATGGGATTGAATGGAACAATTTGTAACTTGAGGGAGCTTGGTTTCCTCCTTTTTGTTTCGTCTAAGGTGGTAGCAAGGAGCTAAACCTAGGCTTTCTATGAAATTTTTTCAATCAATCTTCAAAAAACACTTGAAAGTGTTTACAATTAGTGATAGAATGGAATAAGTAGAAACATGAAAACGAAATTTTCACATCTTCACTTTTGTAAGTAGATACAGAGCTTCAATCGGTGCCTCTACTTGTAAAAGAATGTGTGGGATAGAAAGGGCAGGAAAAGGAATGAATGCAGATGATACAGTAACCATTTATGATGTCGCTCGTGAAGCAGGTGTTTCCATGGCGACGGTCAGCCGTGTGGTCAATGGCAATAAAAATGTAAAAGAGAATACCCGTAAAAAAGTGCTAGAGGTAATTGATCGTTTGGATTATCGTCCAAATGCAGTTGCGCGTGGTCTTGCAAGTAAAAAGACAACCACTGTCGGTGTCGTGATTCCAAATATTACCAATGGTTATTTTTCGAGTTTGGCTAAGGGGATTGATGATATTGCCGAAATGTACAAGTACAATATTGTCCTAGCTAATAGCGATGAAGATAACGAGAAAGAAGTTTCTGTTGTCAATACCCTCTTTTCAAAGCAGGTAGATGGCATTATCTTTATGGGTTATCACTTGACAGATAAAATTCGCTCAGAATTTTCGCGTTCACGTACTCCGATTGTTCTCGCAGGAACTGTCGATGTTGAGCACCAGTTGCCAAGTGTCAATATTGACTATAAGCAAGCAACGATTGATGCAGTGAGTTACCTTGCTAAAGAAAATGAGCGTATTGCTTTCGTTAGCGGTCCGCTAGTGGATGACATCAATGGTAAGGTTCGTTTAGTTGGCTACAAGGAAGCCTTGAAAAAAGCAGAAATCGCTTATAGTGAGGGTTTGGTATTTGAATCTAAGTATAGCTATGATGATGGTTACGCCTTGGCAGAGCGTTTGATTTCATCAAACGCAACTGCAGCAGTTGTGACAGGTGATGAGTTGGCAGCAGGAGTCTTGAACGGTTTGGCTGATAAGGGTGTGTCAGTACCAGAAGATTTTGAAATCATTACTAGTGATGATTCACAAATCTCACGCTTTACACGTCCAAACTTGACAACGATTGCCCAACCTCTTTATGACCTTGGTGCCATTAGTATGCGTATGTTGACCAAGATTATGCACAAGGAAGAGTTGGAAGAACGTGAAGTTCTCTTACCTCATGGTTTGACAGAACGTCGCTCAACACGAAAACGTAAATAGAAAAAATCAGGGAATCGAGAAGATTTCCTGATTTTACTTTCTAGAGAAGAGTCTTACCCTTCCATATAGTCTTTCAAAGCCTGCCCTTTTAGTCCGGCATTGAGGGCAATGAGGAGTTTCAAACGGGCTTTTTGGGCGTTGAGCTCTTTAACAAAGAAGACACCAGATTTTTGCAACTGCACGCCCCCACCTTGGTAGGCATAAACAGGTTCTGCAATACCGTTAAAGCATCGTGAAACCAGGGCGACTGGGATTCCTTTTTGCAGAAGACTTTCTAATTTTTGAGCCGTTTCTTTGGGAATATTACCAGCACCGAAGGCTTGGATAATCAAACCGTCCAATTGTTCCAAATCCAGCATATCAATCAGCTCATCTGTCATACCAGCATAAGCTGAGATGATAGGGACTAAGCCTTGTATGTGATCAAGATCAAAGCGAACACGAGGTTCAGCTGTTTTAAAGTAGAGTATTTCCTGTTTCATAATCAGACCAAGTGGCCCGTGTGTTGGAGTCTGGAAGGTGCTGACGTTGGTCGTATGTGTTTTGGTAACATACTTGGCAGCGTGGATTTCATCGTTCATAACAACTAAAACTCCTTTGTCCGCAGCCTTGTCATCGCTAGCCACCCGCAAAGCACTCAGATAGTTATAAACACCATCACTACCGAGTTCATTGGAGCTACGCATGGCTCCTGTTAGAACGATAGGCATATGGGGGACTTCCATGGTGTCAAGGAAATAGGCTGTTTCTTCCAAAGTGTCGGTTCCGTGTGTGATCACCACTCCATCGTAGTTATCTGCTTCCTCTTTAATTTTTTGGTAGAGGGCCAGCATATGCTTGGGTTTGATATGGGGGCTTGGCAGGTTAAAAAAGTCCAAGGCGTGGACTTGTATTCCTTCAAGTGGATTGGACACATGGTTCATGGGATTATCTGAACTGGTCACAACAGCGCCAGAAGCATCGGCCTGCATGGAAATAGTCCCACCCGTATGTAAAACAAGGATTTTCTTAGGCATGATTTACTCACTCTTTCTGAAATGTGGTATAATCATTGTATCACAAAAGGGGAGATTGGGATAGTATGGAAGTCAAAGCGGTTTTTTTTGATATCGATGGAACCTTGGTCAACGATCGCAAGAGTGTTTTGAAATCCACTAAGGACGCGATTAAGATTGTCAAAGAACAAGGGGTGCTTGTCGGCGTAGCGACAGGGCGAGGACCTTTTTTTGTTAAGGAATTGATGGACGATTTGGATCTGGATTTTGCGGTAACCTACAATGGCCAGTATATCTTTACTAAAGACAGAGTCTTGTTCACGAGCCCTATTTCCAAGTTACACTTACGCCATCTCATTACTTATGCTAAAAAAGAGGGTAAAGAGATTGCCCTAGGGACCAAGGATGCTATGCTGGGTTCTAAAATCATGTCTTTTGGTTTGGGTTCTTTTTCCCAACGAATCAGTCGCTTCGTTCCCTCAGTTTTAACTCGGACAGTGAGTCATTCCTTTAATCGTATGGTCAGCAAGGTTGTTCCCCAAAAGGAAGAAGATCTGCTTCATCTGATGAATCAGCCTATCTACCAAGTTTTGATGCTGATGACACCAGAAGAATCTGAGAAGGCGGCAGCTGATTTTGAAGACTTGAAATTGACACGTAGCAATCCTTTTGCTGCGGATGTCATCAATCAAGGAAACTCCAAATTGGAAGGCATTCGCCGAGTCGGGAAAGAATATGGCTTTGACCTCAACCAAGTCATGGCCTTTGGTGACTCAGATAACGACCTGGAAATGCTGGCGGGTGTCGGTATGTCGGTTGCTATGGGAAATGGTAGTAGCAGTGTTAAGGAAGTTGCCAAACACATTACCACTAGCAATCAGCAAGACGGAATCCATAAGGCCCTAGAACATTTTGGTGTTTTGGCTTCGGAAAAAGTCTTTGTCAGTCGTGACTATCATTTCAATAAGGTCAAGACCTTCCACCGCATGATGGATGAACGGACCCAAGAAGAACCTCGGGCTTGGGATTTAGAAGGTGCAACCCATAGGGCTGGCTTTAAAATAGAAGAATTGGTGGAGTTTGTTCGAGCTGCTAGTCCTTCTGAAGAGGATTTTGGTCAAGCACTATCGCAACTTCATCAGGCCCTTGATAAGGCAGCGGATAAAGTAGCCAAGAAGACACCTGCTCAGCAAGATTTGGTGGGGCAAGTGGATGCCTTGATAGACACGCTTTATTTCACCTACGGTAGTTTTGTTTTGATGGGGGTGGATCCAGAGCGTATTTTTGATATTGTCCATCAGGCCAATATGGGGAAAATTTTCCCAGATGGCAAGGCTCATTTTGATCCAGTGACCCACAAAATCCTAAAGCCAGATGATTGGGAAGAAAAATATGCTCCAGAACCTGCTATTAAAAAGGAACTTCAGCGCCAGCTCAAGGCTTATGAACGCCATAAAGAGAGAAATAATACTCAATGAAAATCAAAGAGCAAACTAGGAAACTAGCCGCAGGTTGCTCAAAACACTGTTTTGAGGTTGTGGATAGAACTGACGAAGTCAGTAACCATACCTACGGCAAGGCGACGTTGATGTGGTTTGAATTAGTATAAATAGTAAACAAAAAGGAGCGCTGAGCTCCTTTTCTTTGTAATTATAAGGTTTTTTCTTGTTCTCTCACAACCAGCAAATCGACCTTAGCATGGCGGAGGATGTATTCAGATGAAGATCCGACCAAGAGACGTTCAAAGGCGTTGAGACCAGTTGCGCCAACGAGGATGAGGTCCACTTCCTCAGCATCGGGAATAGTACGTGCCAAGAGGGTTTTTGGATTTCCCATTTCAATGACGATGTGAATATCTGCCACACCAGCATCTTTAGCACGTTTTTCGTACTCTTTCATCAGACTTTCAGCGTCGACTTGGAGTTGTTCGTAAACTTCAGCATCAAAGGTGGATACGCTTTGGAGAGCGCGTGTGTCAATGACATGTGCGATGGTGAGTTTAGCGTCGTTTCGTAGAGCAGAATGAACTCCCTTGATAAAAGCCAAGTCTGCTTCCTTAGAACCATCGATTGCGACCATGATATTTTGGTAACGTTGTGCCATAATGAAACCTCCTGAAATTTTCTTACTATCATTGTAAACCTTTTCACTATAGAAGTAAAGTAAAAAAAGTATTTTTCAAAAGAATGTTAGCGCTTAAAATCTATATAAATATATGATAAAATAAAAGAAAGGATAGCAGGAAAGAAGTGAAGGGAGGGAGAATGATGAAAAACTCTTTTCAAAAATCAAATTTCCTTTATTATGGAATCATCCTAGTTTCAATCTTAGTAGAAGTTGTCATGATCTGGCAATTAGAGAGTCTGGTACCGTTTCTTTATCCAGGGTTTATCGGATTTTTAGTCTTTCATGTACTCTACCATCTAATCTTATTCCTGGTTGCAAAACGAAGTGGGCGTTGGGATTACTTGATGATATGGGGGCTTTTCCTCATGTTTAATCTTCTCTATGACTCCTTTTTAGGCTTGCTTTTTCTAGGTTTATCTTTTGGTATGTGATGTTTTTAGGAAAAACCTGCTATAACCATTGTTTCGACCTCGCTTTTAGCGAGGTTTTTCTTCTGTAGGATTTTAGTAACACATTTCAGTAAACTTGTCGCATTCTCTTTCTAGTGGTATAATGTTACTATCTCGATGAATTGAGGAAACAAGATGAAAGAATATAACAAGTCTAGTAAGTTAGAGCATGTTGCTTATGATATCCGTGGTCCTGTTTTGGAAGAAGCCATGCGAATGCGAGCAAACGGAGAAAAGATTTTACGTCTGAATACAGGAAATCCAGCAGAATTTGGCTTTACAGCGCCAGACGAGGTCATTCATGACTTGATTATGAATGCGCGTGATAGTGAAGGGTATTCTGACTCAAAAGGGATTTTCTCAGCCCGTAAGGCCATCATGCAGTATTGCCAGTTGAAGAAATTCCCCAATGTCGATATTGATGATATTTACCTTGGAAATGGTGTCAGTGAACTAATTGTTATGTCCATGCAGGGGCTTTTGGATAATGGAGACGAGGTCTTAGTACCTATGCCAGACTATCCTCTCTGGACAGCTGCTGTCAGTCTAGCTGGGGGAAATGCCGTTCATTATATCTGTGATGAAGGTGCAGAATGGTATCCAGATATTGACGATATCAAGTCAAAAATCACTTCCAATACCAAGGCAATCGTCCTTATCAATCCAAACAACCCAACTGGAGCCCTTTATCCTAAGGAACTCTTGCTGGAGATTATTGAAATTGCCCGTCAGAACGATTTGATTATCTTTGCGGACGAAATCTATGACCGCATGGTAATGGATGGACATGTGCATACGCCTGTGGCGAGCCTGGCACCAGATGTTTTCTGTGTCAGCATGAATGGTCTATCAAAATCCCACCGTATTGCTGGTTTCCGTGTGGGTTGGATGGTCTTGTCTGGACCTAAGACTCATGTTAAAGGCTATATCGAAGGGCTCAATATGCTGTCCAATATGCGTCTTTGCTCTAACGTTTTGGCCCAGCAAGTCGTACAAACTTCCTTGGGCGGTCACCAGTCAGTCGATGAATTGCTCCTTCCTGGTGGACGAATTTACGAGCAAAGAAATTTCATTTATAATGCCATTAAAGAGATTCCAGGTCTCTCTGCCGTAAAACCAAAGGCTGGGCTCTATATCTTCCCTAAAATCGACCGCAATATGTACCGTATTGATGATGATGAGCAGTTTGTTCTTGATTTCTTGAAGCAGGAAAAGGTTCTCTTGGTTCATGGTCGTGGTTTTAACTGGAAGGAACCAGACCACTTCCGTATCGTTTACCTTCCTCGTGTTGATGAGTTAGCCCAAATCCAAGAAAAGATGACTCGTTTCTTGAAACAGTATCGTAGATAGGGCTTACATCAGAAAAAGCGCCAAAAAGCAGTAAACATTTGCCTTGAGCTATTGACAAAAGTGAAAGAATCAGATAGAATAGTAAAGTATGTTTAGTAACTGATCACTTTATAGCCGGCTAAACGAATACAAAATCTATGAGGAGGTATTCATCGTGAAACGTACTTATCAACCAAGTAAACTTCGTCGTGCGCGCAAACACGGATTCCGTAACCGTATGTCAACTAAAAACGGTCGTCGCGTATTGGCAGCTCGTCGTCGTAAAGGACGCAAAGTTTTGGCTGCATAATCCAAACGAACCATAACAAAAATCAGTAGGAACTCGAGTCTACTGATTTTTATTTTTGTAAAAAAGTTCAAAAGACTTTATATTTTCCCTCAAATGGTGTATAATATTTCACATACTGTAAAAATGGAGAATAATCATGAAGAAATCAAAAGTTATGCTTTTTGGAGCTATGGCTTTGACAGCAGGTCTAGCTTTAGCAGCGTGTGGATCTTCCCAATCTAGTAATGCTGAGAAAACCTACTCTTATGTATTTACTAGTAATCCTGATACCTTGGACTACATTACGTCAACGCGTGGCTCTACTTCAAGTATTACGACCAACTTGATTGATGGCTTGTTAGAAAATGATAAGTATGGTAATCTCATTCCATCTATGGCTGAGTCATGGACGGTGTCAAAAGATGGTTTGACCTACACTTATAAAATCCGTCAGGGGGCGAAATGGTACACTTCAGAGGGCGAAGAGTATGCGGATGTAACGGCTCATGACTTTGTGACAGGTCTCAAGTATGCAGCTGATAAAAAGGCTGAAAACTTGTACTTGGTTCAAGACTCTATCAAGGGCCTCGCAGACTACGTTGAGGGGGAAACATCTGACTTTGAAACTGTTGGTGTTAAGGCAGTGGATGACTATACTCTTCAATATACTTTGAATAAGCCGGAATCTTACTGGAATTCTAAGACTACTGGGGGCATTTTGAGTCCTGTAAATGAAGCTTTTTTGAAATCTAAGGGAGATGACTTTGGAAGTGTAACACCATCCAGTATCTTGTCAAATGGTCCTTACTTGTTTAAATCTTTCTCATCAAAATCTTTGATTGAATTTGATAAAAACCCTAATTACTGGGATAAGGATAATGTGAAAATTGAGAAAGTGAAGCTCTCTTTCTTTGACGGTTCTGACCAAGATAGTTTGGCGAGAGGATTTTTGGAAGGGAACTACTCGGACGGTCGTATCTTCCCGACAAGTTCAGTGTTTAATCAGTTGAAAAAAGGGAATGAGGACAAAATCACCTACACACCACAAAACTCAATTACTTTCTATTATCTTTTTAACGTTAATCGTCAAAGCTACAAGCAGACCATGAAACAGTCTGATAAGGAAAAGACAGATTCACTTGCGGCCATGCAAAATAAGGATTTCCGTCAGGCTGTCAACTTTGCCTTTGACCGTCATGCTTATGCAGCGCAGACAAATGGTGAAGATGGAGCAGACCGTATCTTGCGTAACACGCTTATCCCAAGTGATTTTGTCCAAATCGGTGGTAAAAACTTTGGAGATGTTGTCAATGAAAAGATTATTAACTATGGTACAGAGTGGTCGAATATCAATTTGAATGATGCGCAACCTGCCTTTTTGAATCCTGAAAAAGCCAAGGCAGCATTTGCTAAGGCCAAAGAAAGCTTGCAAGCTCAGGGAGTAACCTTCCCAATTCATTTGGATATGCCGGTTGACCAGACGGCCAAGTTAGATGTACAACAAGCAAGTTCCTTTAAGCAGACAGTGGAAGAAACCCTTGGGGCGGACAACCTTGTGATTGACGTCATTCAACTTTCTCCAGATGAGAAGGACCAAGCTACATTCTTTGCAGATACAGCTGAACAAAAGGACTATGACATTGATATTTCAGGTTGGAGCGGAGATTACTCGGATCCGAAAACTTATCTTGATCTCTTGGATCCAGAGTCAGGTTCACAGCTTAACAATATTGGGTTGACTGCTGGAAAAGATAATGAAGTAAAAGAAAAAATTGGACTTTCTGCTTATAAGAAGTTACTAGATGAAGCAGATAAGGAAGTTGCAAATACTCAGGCTCGTTATGAAAAATTTGCTGAAGTCCAAGCTTGGTTAACTGACAGTTCCTTGTTCTTGCCAGTTCAAAGTGGTGGTGCCAACCCAATCTTCCGTAAGACTGTACCGTTTACAGGAGCTTTCTCTTTCGTTGGTCATAAGGGAGATGCTGATAATTACAAATATGTTGAACTACAAAAAGAGCCGGTAACTGCGAAACAGTACCAAGAACTTTATGAAAAATGGCTAAAAGAAAAAGCTGAGTCGAATAAAAAAGCTCAGGAAGATTTAGCTAAGCACATTCAATAAAATTTCTAGTCATGCTTTTCAGTTAAGTATAGTGACTGGATTCAGAAAAAAGACCTTGCCAGACTCTTCTTGGTTCTGGTAGGGTCTTTTCTTTATTCTTTTATTTTTGATGAAGTAATTGGAGGTGGCTAGAGTTTTAAATACCTCAAATGCTTTATTGCATGTTTTTGAATAAAAATTTATTAAAATCCACAAATTTGTATAAGTTATTATCGATAGAAAACAGTAAATAGGGTAAATTTTAATATATTTTAATTAAAGTAAAAATGAGGCTAAAAGTTGACGGGGGGGGGGTATTTCATGCTATAATGTACGTATAATCTTATTACCTAAAGTGGATATATTATAATAAAATAGTATTATAGTTTATTAGTTTTTTGAATAAGAAGAAATAAAAATAAAAAATGGAGATCAAAGAATGAAGTATAAGAGAACGCAGAAACGCTCTAAGCAAATGTGGCAGCGTGTGGAAAAATTCTCAATTAGAAAGTTTAGCTTTGGAGCAGCGTCCTGTTTGATTGGGGCATCTTTAGTTGGAGCTGCTGGGACGGTGCAACCTGTAGAAGCTGCTTTGACATATGAAAAAACAAATGATAATGCAGTCACTTTATATACAAATAAAGGGGACACACCTTATAAAGCTACTGGGAGTGGAGTTCATGATGAAGTAGATGTAGATAAAGAAATTCAAATTGGAGTAGACTGGTCACAATATAGTAAAACAAATCCATATGTAAAAGTCACTTATAAGTTTAATGGTGGATATGGAGCGCAGGCACTTTATCACTACGGTGGAGGACGTCCTGAATTTTGGTTTACAACTCCAATTGGAGTGAAAGAACCGAAACGAGTTACTCTATATAACACTGGTACTGGCTCCCAAGGTCGAGTCATGACTAGTTGGAAAGGCTCTCAAGGCTGGATTTCATTGTCTAACTCTGTCGGCTCGCGTTATCAAAACGCAGAAGCTGCAAAAACTTTAGATGCAGGTGATCCTACTAAATGGGAATGGTACAACGATACAACAGGTGAAAGTGGGAAGACTTACCGTGGGGATCTGGATACGATGTTTTGGTGGCGCATGGGAGATACTATAGCAGGAGCTCCGGGAGACCAAGCTATTTACGAATTGTTTAAGAACAACACCAAGAGTTTCTATGCTGACTGGGAAAAAGCGGCTCACCAAAGCGTTACGATTGAAGCAGAATATGAAGTTGTGGATCCAACTTTAAAAAATGAAAGATATACCTTAGATTTTGGTGCGGGGGTTAAAATAGGGCATTTGGGTTCGCTTAGATCACGCTTTAAAGTTTTAACAGAAAAAGTTCCTGCATTATATAAAAATACTGAATTTTTTGAGCCTAAATTACCAGAAAGACTGGGTGTAGCTAATACTACGAATTTAACACAAAAAGAAAAAGATAGATTAAAGGAAAAAATTTGGGAAGCGAACCAAGATAATACTAGTAGCTCTCTTCCGGAAAGACAAAATAAATTTGTAGATAATTTGAAGGATGGCAAAGAGGGTATTCAAATTGGAAATGACGGAACTGCAACTATTACCTACAAAGATAATTCTACAGATGTAATTCCAGGAACTTCTCTTGTTTATGAAGACCCAAATGCAGCAGAGACGATAGCTGCAGAAAGAAGTGGGTACAGCTATAAGAAAAATCCTTATCCAGTAGATGATATGAGTAACATTAAGGACGATGAGCTTACGAAAGCTTTGGATAATTTTTATACTATAAATGGAATGACACTTAATGGAAGTACCATTGCCAGTGTCGGCGAAGGAGTATCAGATAAGTTCATTGGGAAGATTATCTCGATGCGTCTAAGAAAAGGAGCAGATGATTATGGTAGAGGAATTATTGTAGGAGATGATGCAACGCCAAAACCGTATATCCCTAAAGAGGATTTATTCAAACAAAAGGTTGTATTAGACAATACAGCTATAGTCGCGGCTAGAGAAAAAGGTAAAGCAGCTATTGACGCTTTAACTTTCCTTTCTCCAAAAGAAAAAGAAGTCTTCAAAAAAGACTTGGAAGGTAAAACAAGTCAGGAAGATATAAATTCTGTTGTAAATAAAGCAATTTCAAGAAATTCTGCAAACGAAAAAGGTATAGCAGAGAAAAAACTTGAGGTTAAAAAAGGAATTGATGCCTTAACTTACTTGACTAATGCTGAGAAAGAAGAGTTACGTAAAAAAGTAGATGATCAAGGTATAGCAGACCCTGAGAATGCAGATGGCTCAGAAGGAAAAGCTTTAGACCATACAAAATCTTTGCTTGATAAAATTTTAACTGATGCAACTGCGACTAACTTAGCAAAAGCTAAGGAAAAAGCAAAAGAACAAATTGAGAAAATTAAAGATAGCTTAACTCCGGAAAAAGTAGAAGAATTTAAAAATAAAATTGGAGGCGCCGATTCTGTAAGTAAGATTGAAGAAATTCTCAAAGAAGCGGAAACTCTTAAAGCAAAAAATGAAGCAGATAAAGCAAAGGCTGAAGCTGATAAGTTAAAAGAAGATTATAAAAAGAAAATTGACCAAATCCCTGGATTATCAGAGGAAGATAAGACTAACTATAAAAAACAGATTGATGATGCAACGTCACAAGACGAATTAGACAGAATTATCAAAGATGCAGAAGAAAAAGTAAGTCGTGAGCAAGCCCGTACGGATGCTAAAGATATTATTGATGGTTTAACTCATTTAAACAATGCTCAAAAAACGGAATTGAAGGATCAAGTAGCTACAGCTGAGGGGAAAGAAGAACTTGACCGTATTGTGAATATTGCAAGAGATTTAGATTCTAAGATGGATTCTTTACAGCAATTAGTTACAAAAGCTGATGAAGTAAAGGTTTCTGACAAATATAATTCAGCTGATCAAGATAAGAAAACTGCTTTTGATAAAGCAAAAGATGCAGCTTCAAAAGTAGCTGATAAAACAACAGGAACTTCAGCGGATGCATCAGAGGTATCTACTCTAATTGATAATCTAGCAAAAGCAATTAAAGAGTTAACAGGACAAGAGGTTCCTGTGCCTGTATCGAAAGATGCTTTGAAAGCAGAAATTGCTAAAGCAGATGAAGTTCATAAATCTCTGGCTTATCTTAAAGATACACAAGATAAAAGAGAGGATTATGACAAAGCTCTGAACGATGCAAAAACTCCGTTAGAAGATGACAAAGCGAGTCAAACAGATGTTGATGCTGCACTTGAAAAACTGCAAAGAGCGAGAATTGCTTTATCAGGAAAAGCAGAAGACTTCACATTAGCAGTGACAGATGGAGCAGCAAAAATTTCTGTAGAACCTAAAGCAGATGCGGAATTAGCTGAAGCTGATAAAGATGCAGTAAAAGCTAAAGTAACAGCAAACGGAGAAGCGCTTAAAGATACAGATAAAGTTACATACGGAAATATTACAGAAAAAGATGGTAAGACATACGTTAAAGTAACCGTAACTCGCGACGGTGTTTCAAAAGAAATTGAAGTTCCAGTAGAAGGAACTGAAGCAGCGAAATCACCACTAAAAGATCCTGAAAAAGTAAAAGTTAATGATGTTAATAATCTGTCAGAAGCAGAGACAACTGCAGTAAAAGAGGCGGTTAAGAAAGCAAACACAAACTTAACAGATAACCAAATTTCAGTAGATAATACAGGGAAGGTAACTGTAACATATTCTGACAAATCAAAAAATGAACTTCCTGCATCTAAGACTGTAGAGGCTAAGACAGAAGCAGAAAAAGCATTAGACAAAGCAAAAGAAAAAGCGAAAGCTGACTTAACAAAAGCAGCGGACAAAGAAAAAGCAGAAATCGAAGCAGACAAGACCTTAACAGAAGATCAAAAGAAAACTGAAAAAGATAAAGTAGATAAAGTTAAGGAAGAACAAGAAAAAAATATCGATAAAGCGACAACACCAGAAGAAGTGACAACTGCAACAGAAGAAGGTAAGAAAGCAATCGATGCTGTTCATAAAACTAATGCTGAGCAAGCAACTCCAACAGTAACAGGCGGAGCGGTAGAAATTTCTGTAGATCCAAATATAGCAACAAACGTTGACAGCGAAGCAGATAAAACTGCAATTAAAGATGCGGTAACTGTTCCAGAAGGACAGCCACAACCAGCTAAGAAAGAAATCTTAAATGATGGTGCTATCAAAGACGGCAAAACTCCAGGAACGAAGGTAGTAGAAGTCAAGGTAACATATGGAGACAATAGCTCAGAAGTGCTTGAAGTTCCAGTTGTGAAGAAGGCAGAAGATTTCAGGTTAGCTGTGAAAGATGACGAAAAACCAGCAGAAATTTCAAAAGAGCCAGTAGTAGGAGAAAACTTAACAGAAGATGCAGATAAAGCAGCTGTAAAAGCAAAAGTAACTGCAAATGATAAGGAATTAGATGATACCTATGCTGTAGAATACGAACCAATCAAAGAAAAAGATGGTAAGAAAGTTGTCCCGGTAAAAGTGACACGTGATGGAATTACAAAAACAGTTGAAGTTCCAGTTGTTAAAAAAGACCAAGTATTTACAGTAGGTGTAAAAGACTCAACAAAACCGATTGAGATACCAAATACTCCAACAGTAGGAGAAGACTTAAAAGACGAAGATAAGGAAAAAATCAAAGAAAACTTACTAGTCAATGGCGAGTCGTTAAAAGCTGGTGATAGTGTAGAGTTTGGGAAAGTTACACAAGACCAAGGTAAAACCGTAGTCCCAGTCACAGTAACACGAGATGGTAAGAGTGAAACAATCAAGGTTGAGGTAACTAAAAAATCTGAACCATTTAAGTTGACGGTTACTGATTCAACCCAACCGGTATTGATTTCAAAAGAACCAGTGGCAGGTGATAAGTTAACACCGGAAGACGAAACTTTAGTGAAAAATAAAGTCAGAGTAAATGGTGAGGAATTACAAGCCAATGAAGATGTAACAGTTGGTGTAATCGCCAATGAAGGCGGTAAGTTTGTTGTTCCAGTCACAGTAACACGTGATGGTAAGAGCGAAACAGTCAAGGTTGAAGTAATTAAAAAATCTGATACTACAAGTGATCAAGGTGAACAAAATAATCAGGATGATCAAAGTGGTTTAGCTGGACAAAAAGACGCAGACAAAGCAACTCCAAATGTAAAAGATTCAGTAACTGCAGCAGGAGGAGCCCCAGTAAGCGTTGACCCATCTAATGCTCCTAAAGTAGCAGAAGCAGATAAAAAAGCAATTACAGAAGCAGTAGAAGTACCGAAAGACCAACCACAACCAAAAGATAAACAAGTCAAAAATGACGGAGAAATTGTGGAAGGAACAGGAGCGAATACAGGTAAGAAAGTAGTTGTAGTAGAAGTTACGTATCCAGATGGATCAAAAGACGAAATCGAAGTACCTGTAAGAAAAGCGACTGATACAGACAAAGCAAAAGACCAAGCCAAATCAGACTTAGCACAAGCAGCGGCGAAAGAAAAAGCAGAAATCGACGCAGATGATAAACTAAGCGAAGATGAAAAAGCCAAAGCAAAAGCTAAAGTTGATGAAGTTAAGAAAGCTGCAGAGTCTAACATCGATAAAGCGACAACACCCGAAGAAGTAGCAAAAGCAACAGAAGCAGGTAAGAAAGCAATCGATGCAGTTCATCAAATAACTCCAGAACAAGCCAAAGCTGACTTAACAGGCGCAGCTAACGCAGAAAAAGGTGAAATCGGCGGAGACACAACTCTAACTGATAAAGAAAAAGAAGACTTGAAAGCTAAAGTCGATGAAGTTAAGAAAGCTGCAGAAGACAAGATTGATAAAGCGACAACACCTGAAGAAATAGCGAAAGCGACAGAAGAAGGTAAAAAAGCAATCGCAGATGTTTACAATCCACAAACTGCCAAAGGGCAATCTACAAGTATCTTCAAGCCAGAGTTAGACTTACAAACTGCTTTAGTGTCCGGAAAAGTAACTGTTGAAAAAGGTAAAGACTTAACTGACGAAGAAATCCTAAAACAATTATCACTTGCAGAAGGCTTAATACCGAAAGTTATTTCTAAACCAACTACAACTGAAACAGGAACTAAAGAAGCAGAAGTGGAAGTAACGCTAGCTGACGGAACTAAAGTAACTGTAAAAGTACCAGTTGAAGTAGTTGATTCCTTAGATACAGCTGATAAAGACAACGATCTTGCTAAGGCGAAAGAAGATGCTAAAAAACAAGTAGAAGAAGCTGCTAAGAAAAAACTTGAAGAAATCAAGAAGGATACAGATTTAACTGAAGAGCAAAAGCAAAAAGCTGAAGAAACAATCAATAAAGCTAAAGATGAAGCTAACAAAGCTATTGACCAAGCATCATCAGCAGGAACAGCTAAACAAATTGCAGATCAAGCAAAAGAAAATATTGAAAAATATGATCCAAAAGCTGATGCAGAAGTTAAGAAACCAGATGTAACAAACCTTGATGAAGAAAAAGCGAAAGCAAAAGCTGAAATACTAGAAGAAGCTCAAAAACGCATTAACGAAATCAAGAACAATAAAGATTTATCAGACGAAGCGAAACAAAAAGCTATCGAAGCAATCAATAAGGCCAAAGATAAAGCGATTGAAGACATCAACAAAGGTCAGTCTAAAGATGAAATCAATGCGGCGAAAGAAGCTGGTATTCGTAAGATAAATGAAGTTCAACCAGAGGGCTCTATTGCATCTAAATTCGAACCGAAAGTTCCTGAAAACAAAGTGGAAGTGGAAAATCCAGCAAAACTTTCAGATGAAGAAAGAGAACAAGTTCGTCAAAACATCGAAGGTGCGAACACATTCCCAGACGAAACTAGGGTAGAAGTAAAACCAGATGGAACAGCGGTAATCACATATAAAGATGGTTCAAGCGATACGATTTCTAAAGATAAATTAGTAGCGCCAGCTAACAAAGAGACAGGAACAATCGCGTCAAGAACTGAGCCAGTTATCCCAGGAAAAACACAAGTAGGAAATACTACGAAGTTAACACCAGAAGAACAAGCTGCGGTTAAAAAAGCGGTTGAAGATGCGAACAACTTCCCAGCAGGAACAACAGTAGAAGTAAGACCTGATGGAACAGTAGTCATTACCTATCCAGATAAATCTGTAGATACAATAACAGGGGATAAACTTGTTGAAAAAGGAAGCAAACAAGAAACTCCAAAAGTTCAGACAGATGCAGAGAAGAACCCAGCGCAAGTTCCAGGAAACTTTGTACCTGTTGAAAATACTCACAACTTGACACAGACGGAGCAAGATACTGTAGCAGCTAAGGTTAAAGAAGCAAATCCAGCGGCGACAGATGTTAAGGTATCTAAAGACGGAACAGCGACATTGACATACTCAGATGGTTCAGTCAATACAATTCCAGGAACCAGTCTGGTAGTTCAAAAAGAGGAAACTTCAACACAAGAGCAACCAACAATCGCAGAGAAGACAAAAGTAATCATCCCAGCTAACCCTACAAAAGTAGCAGAAGCTACAAGATTAACAGATGAAGAAAAAGAAGCTGTTAAAAAAGCTGTAGTAGATGCAAATGGATTCGGAAGCGATGTTAAAGTTGAAGTAGCTGGAGATGGCACAGCGACAATCGTCTTTAAAGATGGTTCAGCTATTACAATTCCAGGAAATCAATTGGTAGCACAAGATCCAAAAGCACAAGATAGCACTAAACCGACTGCTGAAAAATCAACTGTTAAAGCGCCTGCTCAAAGAGTAGATGTAAAAGATATAACTCATTTAACAGATGAAGAAAAAGAAAAAGTTAAGGTTGCTATTTTACAAGCAAATGGTTCAGCATTAGACGGAGCGACAATCAATGTAGCCGGAGATGGCACAGCGACAATCACATTCCCAGATGGTTCAGTAGTGACAATTCTAGGAAAAGATACAGTTCAACAATCTGCAAAAGGTGAATCTGCAATTCAAGAACAAAAACCAGAATATACTCCAGAATCAACACCAGGTGGGGATAACGGAGGTAATACTGGAAGCTCAGATGCTAATGCGAATGCAGGCGGTGGTAGCAATGCAGGCGAACCAGCTAACACAGGTTCACAAACCCCAGCTCAATCACAAGCTTCTAAGCAATTAGCAAATGCAAAAGAATCAGCTAAAAATGTCATTGAAAAAGCTGCCAAGGACAAGCAGGATGAAATCAATGGTGCACCGCTTTCTGATAAAGAAAAAGCAGAACTTTTAGCAAGAGTGGAAGCAGAAAAACAAGCAGTTCTCAAAGAGATTGAAAATGCGAAAACTGTGGAAGATGTGAAGGAAGCAGAAACGATTGGAGTGCAAGCCATTGCCATGGTTACAGTTCCTAAGAAACCAGTGGCTCCTAATGTTGCTCCTCAGGCAACAAGTGCACCGCAAGCAACTGCAGGAACAATGCAAGATGTTACCTACCAGTCACCTGCTGGCAAACAATTACCTAACACAGGTTCAGCATCAAGTGCAGCACTTGCTAGTCTTGGCCTAGTGGCGGCAACAAGTGGTTTTGCTTTGCTAGGAAGAAAGACTAGACGTAGAAAATAGGACAGCTAGAAAGTTATATTCTCTACTTAAAGTTAGATTATAAGGGGGATTTGGAGAAATCATCAATCCTAGTGATGGGTGAGAGAAGTGAGAACCAAAGATAATCACATATTTTATACTCAATGAAAATCAAAGAGCAAACTAGGAAACTAGCCGTAGGCTGTACTTGAGTACGGCAAGGCGACGTTGACACGGTTTGAAGAGATTTTCGAAGAGTATTAGATGAATAGGGATGTTCTATCAATATAGTCAATCTCTTTCGTCTCTAACTTGTGGGACAGGAGATGGGCAATATCGAGCCAGAAAAGATAGCAGAATAGCTCTCTATGGAAGAGAGGAGGGAAACCGAAAAATTGGGTGCCCCTCCTCTTTTTTGGTATAATAGAAGATAGAAAATGAGGTTAGAAGAGATGATTTTTGATACACATACACACTTGAATGTAGAAGAATTTGTGGGTCGTGAGGCAGAAGAAATTGCCTTGGCTGCTGAGATGGGTGTAACACAGATGAATATTGTTGGTTTTGATAAACCGACGATTGAGCGTGCTTTGGAGTTGGTGGATGAGTATGATCAACTCTATGCGACTATTGGTTGGCATCCTACAGAAGCTGGAACCTACACAGAGGAGATGGAAGCCTACTTACTTGATAAGCTCAAGCATCCCAAGGTGGTTGCCTTGGGTGAGATTGGTTTGGACTACCATTGGATGACAGCGTCAAAAGAGGTGCAGGAGCAGGTTTTTCGCCGTCAGATTCAGTTATCTAAGGACTTGAAATTGCCTTTTGTGGTCCATACCCGTGATGCGCTGGAAGACACCTATGAGATTATCAAGAGCGAGGGAGTTGGTCCTCGTGGTGGTATCATGCATTCTTTCTCAGGAACTTTTGAGTGGGCAGAGAAGTTTGTCGCGCTTGGTATGACTATTTCCTTCTCAGGAGTGGTGACTTTTAAGAAGGCAACCGATATCCAAGAGGCGGCTAGAGAACTTCCTTTGGACAAGATTTTGGTGGAGACGGATGCGCCTTATTTGGCTCCTGTTCCTAAACGGGGTCGCGAAAACAAAACAGCCTATACTCGCTATGTAGTAGACTTTATCGCAGAATTGCGTGGCATGACGACAGAAGAGCTAGCAATGGCAACGACTGCAAATGCAGAGTGCATTTTTGGATTGGACAGCAAGTAATGAAAGAAAAAATTTCCCAAGTTATCGTGGTCGAAGGTCGCGATGATACGGCAAATCTTAAACGTTATTTCGAGGTAGAGACTTATGAGACTCGAGGTTCTGCCATCAATGACCAGGATATAGAGCGAATTCAGAGACTGCACCAACGTCATGGAGTCATTGTCTTTACAGACCCAGATTTTAATGGGGAGCGGATTCGGCGCATGATTATGACGGCCATTCCAACAGTTCAGCATGCCTTCCTCAAACGAGATGAAGCTGTTCCCAAGTCCAAGACCAAGGGCCGTTCTCTGGGAATTGAGCATGCCAGTTATGAAGACTTGAAAACGGCTCTAGCTCAGGTGACAGAACAATTTGAACAGGAGAGTCAGTTTGACATCAGTCGTAGCGACTTGATTCGCCTTGGTTTTCTAGCAGGGGCAGACAGCCGTAAGCGACGAGAATATCTAGGAGAGACTCTCCGAATCGGCTATTCTAACGGCAAGCAACTCCTCAAACGCCTAGAGTTGTTTGGGATCACCTTGGCAGAAGTGGAAGAAGCTATGAAATCTTATGAGTAGGAAAGATGTAGCCGTTACAATTTTTTAAGTTTCACAGTATTTTTCGAAGCAGGTAGAAGAGGAGGCGTCTGATGTTAATTGGTCAAAAAATTAAAGAGATTCGGATAGAAAAAGGAATTAGTCGTCCAGATTTTTGTGGAGATGAGCAAGAACTGACGGTTCGTCAACTATCGCGAATTGAAAGTGGAGCTTCGCAACCAAGTTTGCCCAAGTTAGACTATATTGCTCGCCGGTTAGGAGTTCCAGCTTATAGCCTTATGCCGGATTTTTCAGCTCTTCCTCCTGCTTATTTAGAATTGAAATACCAGATTTTACGTGAACCAATCTATGGTAAAGAAGAGGAGTACGATAAGAAGGAAGCGTGTTTGGAAGAGATTTATAAAACATACTTTGATAATCTTCCTAAAGAAGAACAATTAGCATGTGAAGTATTGCAGGCGTGTTTGGATACTTCTAGAACTAGAAGGCCTGAATATGCAGAGTTAATACTTGAGGAACATATGCCCGAGATTATAGAAAAAGAAGCCTATTCAATAAATGATATGTTGTTGATTCGTTTGTTTTTTTATCAAATGCTTATTAGAAAAGATCTTGCAAAATTTGTGAATCAAATCGAAAAGATAATGTTCCTTCTTTTGGAACAGAAGAAGATAACTCAAATAGAGAATTACTTTATAATTAGAGATACTCTTATTTCAGGAATGTGTTGTCTTGAAAAGGTAGGAGTAACTGATTGTTTTAATGATTATCTATCGTATTTGCAAGAAATTATGGATAAAACTCAAGATTATCAAAAGAAACCCCTTGTATTTATGTTTTTGTGGAAGCAAGCATTAAGAGAAGAAAGAGATTTTAGTTTAGCTGAATCATTTTATCAGTCTTCTAAAACATTTGCGAAGCTAATTGGAGATGAATTTCTAGTAAAGAAACTGACAGAGGAATGGCAAGAAGATGTAAAAAAATATTTATAAATATCGTGAAGCAATGACAAAAATGTCCTTGTCCTCGTATCAAAACAGTTCTAAAGTTCGTCTTTAGAACTGTTTTTTTATATATAAGCTAAAAATGACACGAAATAGTTCTATTTTAAGGACATTGATGTCCTTGATAGTTCTTGAAAAAACGGATATAATATATTTGAAGTTGTTGCTAGTAGAAAGAAATTAATAAACTTCTTAACATGGCAGTGACTGTGGTCATCTTCTCACTAAGTGACCAAGTAACTTTTTGGAGGAAATGATGAAACGTTTATTTATTTTGATTTCAATGGTATTGGTATCGTTTTATATGGTGATAACTTCCGTTGACCATCGAGAAGAGATTTTATTTGGTAACTATCCCTCTGTTGACGTGATGGGTACTGGGCTAGACCAGCCAGTAGCTGGTCGCGAAGAGGTGACAGAGGCTTTGAGTCACTTGGCAGTAGAGCACAATAGTCTCATCGCCCGTCGGATCGTTGAGCCAAATGAAGCTGGAGAAACACGCTTTACCTATGCCACTTATGGTCAGGGAGAGCTTCCAGAAGGTTTGACCATTTCCTCCGAGGAGAGTGCAGAAACGAGTGATTTATTAGGGTCTTACTTGATTGTGTCAGGGAGTTTGGATGGAGTGAGCTTACAGACCGCCCTGCAAGAGCTTGGTTATAATGGTGTTGTCTCGAATAGAACAGAGGCATTTTCGATGGTCGTCCTCTTGTCTGCTACCCCAATGGGGCTACTGAGTCTAGCTATTTTTCTGCTGACTTTTATGAGTCTGACCCTGATTTATCGGATCAAGTCCCTTCGTCAGGCAGGGATTCGCTTAATCGCTGGTGAGAGCTTGTTTGGGGTGGCTCTTAGACCAGTGTTAGAAGATGTGAGACAGCTTATCTGCTCAGTGCTGCTATCCAGTCTTTTGGGATTGGGGATTCTCTGGTATCAAGGTGCCTTATTTATGGCAACGGTGCAACTGGTCATCATTGCTCTTCTACTTTATGGATTGACCTTGGCAGGGATTTCTACCTTACTAAGTGTCGTCTATCTATTTGGTTTACAGGAAAATAGTCTGGTGGATCTATTGAAAGGGAAACTCCCTCTCAAACGTATGATGACATTGATGATGGTGGGGCAACTCTTGGCCGTGCTGGTGGTCGGCTCGAGTGCGACTGCTCTCCTCCCCCACTACCATGAAATGCAGGAGATGGAGAGAGCTAGCGATAAATGGAGCCAGTCCTCAGACCGTTACCGTCTATCCTTTGGTTGGTCTAGTGCATTTGCCGATGAAGAAGGAATGCGTAAGGATAATCGTGAGTGGCAGACATTTACTGAAGAACGGTTAGCCAATACAGACTCTTTTTATATTATGAGCAATGTTGATAATTTCTCAGATGGAGTAGAAGTGGACCTAGATGGTAATCGTCTCAGTGACTACACACCGTCAGGGAATGTTATCTATGTCTCACCGCGCTATCTGATAGAAGAAAAGATTACCGTTTCTTCAGAGTTTATGGATAAGATGCAAAACTTGTCTGAGGGAGAGTTTGGGCTGATCTTGCCTGAGAGCTTGCGAGAGCAGTCTGCCTACTATCAAGGATTATTTACAGATTACCTGCAAAACTTTTCATCTGAAAGTGTAGAAGTGACGAGTCAGAAACACTACCTCCCACAGGTAAGGCTAGATTTTACAGAAACAGGACAGGAACGTTTCCTCTATAATGATGGGGACAAGACAACACGTCAGTACCTAAAAGATCCGATTATTGTAGTTCTAACGCCACAAGCGACTGGAACAAGACCTGTTGCAGGGATGCTATGGGGAACTACGGCTAATAGTGCCTTGAAACTAAATCAATATGGAGACAGTATCACAGCTCTAAAAGAGCAAGGTCTGTATCACAAGGTCTCTTATTTGGTAAAAAGTCAGCTATTTTTTGCCAAGGTACTAAATGACAAACGGGTGGAGTTTTACTCTCTCCTTATTGGGACGATTTTGACCCTGTCTACGGCTATCTTGTTATTTGATTCCATGAATCTTCTCTATTTTGAGCAGTTCAGACGGGAGATCATGATTAAACGTCTTGCTGGTATGACAATCTATGAGCTTCATGGCAAGTACTTACTGGCGCAAGGAGGAGTTCTCTTGCTTGGTCTAGTCCTATCTAGTGTTTTGACAAGAGATGGTTTGATTAGCGCTCTAGTTGTAGCTTTGTTTACGCTTAACGCCCTCTTGATTTTAGTAAGGCAGGATAAAAAAGAAGAAGCTGGTAGCATGGCAGTATTGAAAGGAAAATAAGATGATTGATATTCAAGGATTGGAAAAGAAATTTAATGATCGAGCGATTTTCTCTGGTTTGAATCTCAAGCTGGAGAAGGGCAAGGTCTATGCCTTAATCGGGAAGAGTGGGAGCGGAAAGACGACTCTGCTGAATATCTTAGGTAAGCTAGAAAAGATAGATGGTGGAAGGGTTCTCTATCAGGGGAAAGATTTAAAAACCATACCCACTCGTGAGTATTTTCGAGACCAGATGGGCTATCTTTTTCAAAATTTCGGCCTTTTAGAAAACCAATCAATCAAAGAGAATTTGGATTTGGGTTTTGTTGGTCATAAAATCTCAAAAGTAGAACGTTTGGAAAGGCAAGTGGAAGCTTTAGAAAAGGTTAATTTAGGGTATTTGGATTTAGATCAAAAAATTTATACTTTATCTGGGGGAGAGGCCCAACGAGTTGCCCTTGCTAAGACTATTTTGAAAAATCCACCCTTGATTTTGGCAGATGAACCAACAGCAGCTCTTGATCCTGAAAATTCAGAGGAGGTTATGAATCTCTTGGTGGATTTGAAAGATGAAAATCGAATCATCATCATTGCGACCCATAATCCCCTAGTCTGGAATAAGGCAGATGAAATTATTGATATGAGGGAGCTTGCTCATGTGTGAAAAAATCCGTATTCGCAGGGTATCTGATTATCCTAGTGCCAGAGGTGGTTTAGAAGATATTCTCATCATGGAAAATATGACCAATCATCTTCTTTTAGTTCAAATCCGAGTGAATGGGTATTTGCTTGATTTTGCTAGTATTGAAGGGCAAAGGCAAAAGCATTATCGTTTGAAAAATTTACCTCAAACGGTGGAACTGACAGTGGATGATGTGGAGGAGGATGTGGATTTGACCCTACCTGAAAATCGAAGTTATCAAGAAGCTGATTTTTTTGAACGGATGTTTCGAGAGAAGCGCTAAGTCCACTTTTAAAGATTTTCAAGACTATCTTTCTTCATGAGGAAAGATAGTTTTTTGGTATGATTTTCACCCCCAAAATACAAGGGGAATGTGTTACAATAGTAGTAACAGATAATAGAAAAGAGAATAGATGAGAATTGCAGATTATAGCGTGACCAAGGCAGTGCTGGAGCGTCACGGTTTTACCTTTAAAAAGTCCTTCGGGCAAAATTTCTTGACGGATACCAATATCCTTCAAAAAATCGTGGATACAGCTGAAATTGATGACCAGGTCAATGTTATCGAAATTGGGCCAGGTATTGGTGCCTTGACGGAGTTTCTAGCTGAGCGTGCAGCTCAAGTCATGGCCTTTGAGATCGACCACCGTTTGGTACCGATTTTGGCAGATACCCTGCGTGATTTCGACAATGTTACAGTGGTCAATGAGGACATTCTCAAGGTTGATTTGGCACAACATATCCAGAATTTCAAAAATCCTGACCTGCCAATCAAGGTAGTAGCTAACTTGCCTTACTATATCACGACGCCTATTCTCATGCACTTGATAGAGAGTGGCATTCCTTTTAGTGAGTTTGTCGTCATGATGCAAAAAGAAGTGGCGGATCGTATCTCCGCTCAACCCAATACCAAGGCTTACGGTAGTTTGTCGATTGCAGTTCAGTATTACATGACCGCCAAGGTTGCCTTTATCGTGCCGCGTACAGTCTTTGTGCCAGCGCCAAATGTGGATTCAGCTATTTTGAAAATGGTGCGTCGCCCAGAACCGGCTGTAGCAGTGGAAGACGAGAAATTCTTCTTTAAGGTTGCCAAGGCTAGTTTTACCCATCGCCGTAAGACCTTGTGGAACAATTTGACAGGTTACTTTGGCAAGACTGAAGAAGTTAAGGATAAATTGACCAAGGCCTTGGATCAAGCGGGCTTGTCACCAAGTGTGCGTGGGGAAGCTCTCAGCTTGGCAGAATTTGCCAGTCTAGCAGATGCACTTAAAGGGCAAGGACTCTAAGATGCAGGGACAAATCATTAAAGCCTTGGCTGGATTCTATTATGTGGAGAGTGATGGTCAGGTTTATCAGACACGCGCGCGTGGGAATTTCCGTAAAAAAGGCCATACTCCCTACGTTGGGGATTGGGTCGATTTCTCTGCCGAGGAAAATTCAGAGGGCTATATTCTCAAGATTCACGAACGGAAAAACAGTCTGGTCCGTCCGCCTATTGTCAATATTGACCAAGCTGTGGTAATCATGTCAGTCAAGGAACCTGATTTTAACAGTAACTTGCTGGATCGTTTCTTGGTTCTTTTGGAACATAAGGGCATTCATCCCATCGTCTATATTTCTAAAATGGACTTGTTGGAAGATAGAGGAGAACTGGATTTTTACCAGCAGACCTATGGTGACATTGGTTATGATTTTGTGACCAGTAAGGAGGAACTTTTGCCCTTGTTAACAGGAAAAGTGACGGTCTTTATGGGGCAGACAGGTGTTGGTAAGTCAACTCTTCTCAATAAAATCGCACCGGACCTCAATCTTGAAACAGGAGAAATCTCAGACAGTCTGGGTCGCGGTCGTCATACTACTCGAGCTGTTAGTTTTTACAACCTCAATGGGGGTAAAATTGCAGACACGCCAGGATTTTCATCGCTGGACTATGAAGTCTCAAGTGCTGAAGACCTCAATCAAGCCTTTCCAGAGCTTGCTAGTGTTAGTCGAGACTGCAAGTTCCGTACTTGTACCCATACCCATGAGCCGTCTTGTGCGGTCAAGCCAGCTGTAGAAGAAGGGACCATTGCCACCTTCCGTTTTGACAACTACCTACAATTCCTCAGTGAAATTGAAAATCGCAGAGAAACCTATAAAAAAGTCAGCAAAAAAATTCCAAAATAAGGAGAAACCTATGTCTCAATACAAGATTGCTCCGTCAATTCTGGCAGCAGATTATGCCAACTTTGAACGTGAAATCAAACGCCTAGAAGCAACTGGGGCAGAATATGCCCATATCGATATCATGGATGGTCACTTTGTGCCACAAATCAGTTTTGGTGCAGGTGTGGTCGAAGCTCTTCGACCACATAGTAAGATGGTCTTTGACTGTCACTTGATGGTGGCGAATCCAGAGCATCATCTGGAAGATTTTGCGCGTGCAGGGGCGGATATCATCAGTATTCATGTGGAAGCAACGCCTCATATTCATGGAGCCCTCCAAAAAATTCGCTCTCTCGGCGTTAAACCTTCGGTTGTCATTAACCCTGGTACGCCTGTTGAGGCGATTAAGCACGTTCTCCACCTAGTTGACCAAGTCTTGGTCATGACAGTTAACCCTGGATTTGGGGGACAAGCTTTTCTGCCTGAAACTATGGATAAGGTTCGTGAGTTGGTTGCCCTTCGTCAGGAAAAAGGTTTGAAATTTGAGATTGAAGTGGATGGTGGGATTGATGACCAAACTATTGCTCAAGCCAAAGAAGCTGGTGCGACCGTTTTTGTAGCAGGTTCCTATGTCTTTAAGGGAGATGTCAATGAGCGAGTACAAACTCTCAGAAAACAACTGGACTAGGGTTGCCGTTTTTGCAGGCGGAGACCGAGGTCACTACCGGACGGATTTTGATTGCTTTGTCGGTGTGGATCGAGGCTCGCTTTGGGTTTTAGAGGAAAAACTTCCTCTCGCCCTAGCAGTTGGGGATTTTGATTCTGTAACGGAAGAAGAGCGACAGTTGATTCAAAAACGTGCCCAGTATTTTGTTCAAGCCCGACCAGAAAAAGATGATACCGATTTGGAATTGGCTCTCTTGACTATTTTTGAGAAAAATCCTCAGGTTCAGGTTACTATTTTCGGTGCTTTGGGTGGCCGTATCGACCATATGCTGGCCAATGTCTTTCTGCCTAGCAATCCTAAGCTGGCACCTTATATGCGCCAGCTAGCGATTGAGGACGGGCAAAATTTGATTGCCTATTGTCCAGAAGGGACCAGTCAACTTGAACCACGTTCAGACTATGACTACCTAGCCTTTATGCCGGTTCGGGATAGTCAGTTGACTATTCTTGGTGCCAAGTATGAGTTGACAGAGGAAAATTTTTTCTTTAAAAAAGTGTACGCTTCTAACGAATATATAGATAGGGAAGTGTCAGTGACTTGCCCAGATGGCTATGTGGTTGTCTTGCATAGCAAGGACAGGAGGTAGGATGGAAAGTTTACTTGTTCTATTATTGATTGCCAACCTAGCTGGTCTCTTTCTAATTTGGCAAAGGCAGGATAAGCAGGAGAGACACCTAAGTAAGAGTTTGGAGGATCAGGCGGATCACTTGTCAGACCAGTTGGATTACCGTTTTGAACAAGCCAGACAAGCCAGCCAGCTGGATCAAAAAGATTTGGAAGTGGCTGTCAGCGATCGCCTGCAAGAAGTGCGAATGGAATTGCACCAAGGTCTGACTCAGGTTCGTCAAGAAATGACAGATAATCTCTTGCAAACTAGAGATAAGACCGACCAACGCCTCCAAGCCTTGCAGGAATCAAATGAGCAACGTTTGGAACAAATGCGCCAGACAGTCGAGGAAAAACTAGAAAAGACCTTGCAGACGCGTTTACAAGCCTCCTTTGAGACAGTTTCCAAACAACTGGAGTCTGTCAATCGAGGTTTGGGAGAAATGCAGACAGTTGCGCGTGATGTCGGGGCCCTCAACAAGGTTCTCTCTGGAACCAAGACACGAGGGATTCTGGGCGAATTGCAACTGGGGCAAATCATAGAAGACATCATGACCCCTGCCCAGTATGAACGAGAATATGCAACGGTTGAAAACTCCAGTGAACGAGTGGAGTACGCTATCAAGTTGCCTGGACAGGGTGACCAGGAATATGTCTACCTACCGATTGACTCCAAGTTTCCACTGGCAGATTATTACCGCTTAGAAGAAGCCTATGAAGCAGGCGATAAGGACGAAATCGAACGTTGTCGCAAGTCGCTTTTAGCAAGCGTCAAGCGTTTTGCCAAGGATATCAAGAGCAAGTACATAGCAGCACCTCGGACGACCAATTTTGGAGTTTTGTTTGTTCCGACAGAAGGTCTCTACTCAGAAATTGTCCGCAATCCGGTCTTCTTTGATGATTTGAGACGGGAGGAGCAGATTATTGTAGCTGGTCCAAGTACCCTATCAGCTCTCCTCAATTCCCTATCAGTTGGTTTCAAAACCCTTAATATCCAAAAGAGTGCTGACCATATCAGCAAGACCCTTGCCAGTGTCAAGACTGAGTTTGGCAAGTTTGGTGGTATTCTGGTTAAGGCACAAAAACACCTCCAACATGCCTCTGGCAATATTGATGAATTATTAAACCGTCGCACTACAGCTATCGAGCGAACGCTCCGTCACATTGAGTTGTCAGAAGGTGAGCCTGCGCTTGATCTACTCCATTTCCAAGAAAATGAGGAAGAATATGAAGATTAGTCACATGAAAAAAGATGAGCTGTTTGAAGGCTTTTACCTAATCAAATCAGCTGACCTGAGGCAAACTCGAGCTGGGAAAAACTACCTAGCCTTTACCTTCCAGGATGATAGTGGCGAGATTGATGGGAAGCTCTGGGATGCCCAACCTCATAACGTTGAGGCCTTTACCGCAGGTAAGGTTGTTCACATGAAAGGGCGCCGAGAAGTTTATAACAATACCCCTCAGGTCAATCAAATCACCCTACGCTTGCCTCAACCCGGTGAACCCAGTGCCCCAGCTGATTTCAAGGTCAAGTCACCAGTTGATGTCAAGGAAATCCGTGACTACATGTCGCAAATGATTTTTAAAATTGAAAATCCTGTTTGGCAACGAATTGTCCGAAAGCTCTACACCAAGTATGATAAGGAATTCTACTCTTATCCAGCTGCTAAGACCAACCACCATGCCTTTGAAACGGGTTTGGCCTATCATACGGCGACCATGGTGCGTTTGGCCGATGCTATTAGCGAAGTCTATCCTCAGCTCAATAAGAGCCTGCTCTATGCGGGGATCATGTTGCATGACTTGGCCAAAGTTATTGAGTTGACGGGACCAGACCAGACGGAGTATACAGTGCGAGGCAATCTTCTTGGACATATCGCTCTGATTGATAGTGAAATTACCAAGACAGTCATGGAACTCGGCATCGATGATACCAAGGAAGAAGTCGTTTTGCTTCGTCACGTCATCCTCAGCCACCACGGCTTACTAGAGTATGGAAGTCCGGTTCGTCCACGTATCATGGAGGCAGAGATTATTCATATGATTGACAATCTGGATGCTAGCATGATGATGATGTCAACAGCTCTGGCTTTGGTGGATAAAGGAGAGATGACCAATAAAATCTTCGCTATGGACAATCGTTCCTTCTATAAACCAGATTTAGATTTATAATTTAAGAAAAATGAGCATTTTTTAGGATAAGAATGTTCGTTTTTTTATGTGAATATGGTATAATAAGTAAAAGACAAAAATGAATACTCTTCGAAAATCTCTTCAAACTAGGGTAGCATCGCCTTGTCGTATGTATATATGTAGGTATATTACAGACTTTGTCAGTTCTATCGACAATCTCAAAACAGTGTTTTGAATTACCAGCGACCAGCTTTCTAGTTTGCTTTTTGATTTTTTGAAGAAAAATAGAATGGGAAATAGAAATGAAATTAAGAAGAAGTGATCGGATGGTTGTCATTTCCAACTATTTGATTAATCATCCTTATAAACTAACTAGTCTCAATACTTTTGCTGAAAAGTATGAATCTGCTAAATCATCCATCTCAGAAGATATCGTGATTATCAAACGTGCCTTTGAGGAAATCGAAATCGGTCACATCCAGACTGTAACTGGGGCTGGTGGGGGTGTCATCTTCACACCATCAATTTCGAGCCAGGATGCCAAAGAAATGGTTGAAGACTTGCGTGCCAAGTTGTCAGAAAGTGACCGTATCTTGCCAGGTGGTTACATCTACCTGTCCGATTTACTTAGCACACCAGCTATCTTGAAAAATATTGGACGCATTATTGCCAAGAGCTTTATGGACCAAAAAATTGATGCAGTTATGACTGTAGCGACTAAGGGTGTTCCTCTTGCAAATGCAGTTGCCAATGTCCTCAATGTTCCCTTTGTTATTGTGCGCCGTGACCTGAAAATTACCGAAGGTTCAACTGTCAGCGTCAACTATGTTTCAGGTTCAAGTGGTGACCGCATTGAGAAAATGTTCCTTTCAAAACGTAGTCTCAAGGCAGGAAGCCGTGTCTTGATTGTAGATGACTTCTTGAAAGGTGGCGGAACGGTCAACGGGATGATCAGTCTTTTGCGTGAGTTCGATTCTGAACTAGCTGGTGTCGCAGTCTTTGCGGACAATGCCCAAGAAGAACGTGAAAAGCAATTTGACTACAAGTCACTCTTGAAGGTCACCAATATTGATGTCAAGAACCAAGCCATCGATGTTGAGGTTGGCAATATCTTTGACGAAGATAAATAAGAGATAGAACTAAAGGTTGGAACGATTGTCCCAGCCTTTCTTTGCAAATAGAATAGAAGGAAGCTTATGAAAACACCATTTATCAATAGAGAAGACTTAGAAGCGATTGTTGCTGAGTTCCCAACACCCTTTCACTTGTATGATGAGAAGGGTATTCGTGAGAAGGCAAGAGCTGTCAACCAAGCCTTTTCGTGGAACAAGGGTTTTAAGGAATATTTTGCAGTTAAGGCTACTCCGACTCCAGCAATTTTGAAAATCCTTCAAGAGGAAGGTTGTGGCGTGGACTGCTCTAGTTATGTAGAGCTTTTGATGAGCCATAAACTGGACTTTCCGGGTTCTGAGATTATGTTTTCTTCTAATAACACGCCAGACAAGGAATATGCCTATGCGCGTGAATTGGGTGCGACCATTAACTTGGATGCCTTTGAAGATATTGAACATCTGGAGCGTGCAGCAGGCATTCCAGAAATCATCTCATGTCGTTATAATCCTGGAGGCGTTTTTGAGCTGGGGACAGACATTATGGACAATCCTGGAGAAGCCAAGTTTGGCATGACCAAGGACCAGCTCTTTGAAGCTTTTGCTATCTTGAAGCAAAAAGGAGCTAAGACTTTTGGGATTCACTCCTTCCTAGCGTCCAATACCGTCACCCATCTCTATTATCCAGAGTTGGCGCGTCAGCTTTTTGAATTGGCTGTTGAAATCAAGGAAAAGTTGGGTATTTCGCTAGATTTTATCAATCTATCCGGCGGTATTGGTGTCAATTATAGTCCTGAGCAGGAGCCAAATGATATCACCTTGATTGGTGAGGGAGTTCGTAAGGTGTATGAAGAGGTTCTTACGCCAGCAGGTCTTGGTCAGGTTAAGATTTTCACCGAATTGGGTCGCTTTATGCTAGCCCCTCACGGTGCTTTGGTTACAAGAGTGACTCATAAGAAGAAAACTTACCGTACCTATCTAGGTGTGGATGCATCAGCAGTCAATCTTATGCGTCCAGCCATGTACGGCGCCTATCACCATATTACTAACGTGACCCATCCAGATGGACCAGCTGAGGTGGTGGATGTGGTAGGTTCTCTCTGCGAAAACAATGATAAATTTGCAGTGAATCGCGAACTTCCTCATACAGAAATCGGTGATTTGCTGGTCATTCATGATACAGGTGCCCACGGTTTTTCAATGGGCTACCAGTACAACGCCAAACTTCGTTCTGCGGAAATCCTTTATACCGAAGAAGGTAAAGCCCGTCAAATCCGCCGTGCAGAGCGCCCTGAGGACTACTTTGCAACCTTGTATGGCTTTGATTTTGAAGAATAAAATGATAAGTCATTGAAAATGAAATTGAAAAACAGATTGCTTTCTAAAAAATAGGCAAAAATCTTGTTTTTCCTTCAAGTCATGATATAATAAAACTATAAAACGTTTTCAAGGAAGGTAACGATATGTCTGAAGAAACAATTGATTATGGACAAGTGACAGGAATGGTGCATTCGACAGAAAGCTTTGGGTCAGTAGATGGGCCTGGTATTCGCTTTATTGTCTTTTTGCAGGGCTGTCACATGCGTTGCCAGTATTGCCACAACCCAGATACTTGGGCGATGGAGTCCAATAAATCACGTGAACGGACGGTAGATGATGTCTTGACAGAGGCCTTGCGCTACCGCGGTTTCTGGGGAAATAAGGGTGGGATTACAGTCAGTGGAGGAGAAGCCCTCTTGCAGATTGATTTCCTGATTGCTCTCTTCACTAAGGCTAAGGAACAAGGAATCCACTGTACCTTAGATACCTGTGCCCTGCCTTTCCGTAATAAACCACGTTACCTTGAAAAATTTGACAAACTCATGGCTGTCACTGACTTGGTCCTTTTGGATATCAAGGAAATCAACGAAGAACAGCACAAGATTGTTACTAGCCAAACCAATAAAAATATCTTGGCATGTGCCCAGTATCTATCAGATATTGGAAAACCTGTCTGGATTCGCCACGTGCTAGTTCCAGACTTGACAGACAGAGATGATGACTTGATTGAACTTGGGAAGTTTGTCAAGACCCTTAAAAATGTTGATAAGTTTGAAATTCTACCTTATCATACCATGGGTGAGTTCAAATGGCGTGAATTGGGAATTCCTTATTCCCTCGAAGGAGTCAAACCACCAACAGCAGATCGCGTCAAGAACGCTAAAAAACTCATGGATACCGAAAGTTATCAAGACTATATGAAACGTGTACATGGATAAAAAAGAAGCCTGATGGAAACATCGGGCTTTTGATACTCAATGAAAATCAAAGAGCAAACTAGGAAGCTAGCCGCAGGTTGCTCAAAGCACTGCTTTGAGGTTGTAGATAGAACTGACGAAGTTAGCTCAAAACACTGTTTTGAGGTTGTGAATAGAACTGACGAAGTCAGTAACCATACATACGGCAAGGCGAAGCTGACGTGGTTTGAAGAGATTTTCGAAGAGTATGACTTGAAAAAAAAGACTTAGCAAACTAGCTAAGCCTTTTTCTTCTTATCTTGAACGTTGTTTTCCAGCGTTGCGATTTTTGTGTTTTTTCTTGCTTGTGATAGCAGTTGGTTGTTCAGGGGTAACGTCTTTTCGTCCACTTGGTTTAGAGAAAGCACTTGCTTTTGGTGGATTCTTGGCCAGTTCTTCACGGACTTTTTTGCGAAGTTTTGGACGAACGATATAGTTAACGATAAACTGTTGGAGAATCATCATGAAACCACCAACAACCCAATAAAGTGTGACACTAGCTGGTGAGATGAGGGAGAAGCCGGCAATCATGACTGGGCTCACGTAAGCCATTTTCTTGATTTGATCTCTTTGCGTTTGATCCTCTACTCCGTGAAGTGAAAGGAGTGATTGAAGATAGTAAAGGACACCAGCGCAGGCAGCTAAAATCATACTTGGAGAGCCTAGAGGGATGCCTAGGTAGCTTGCTTGAGCAACCCCTTCAGTATGTTGGGCAGTAAAGTAGATAGCAGAGAAGAAAGGCATTTGAAGGAGGAGAGGGAAACATCCTACACCACCAAACATACTGATGCCATGCTCTTTTTGAGCAGCAAAGAGAGCTTGTTGGGCTTCGAGTTTTTCTTCTTGAGTAGTTGCTTCCTTGAGACGCGTTTGGTGTGGCTCAAGGACGTGCTTGAGGGCGTTCATCTTTTCAGAGTGAAGCGTTGCCTTCCATGATTGGTAGATACCAAGTGGCAAGATAATCAAGCGCACGATAATGGTTACGATAATGATAGCGACACCAAAGCCTAGACCTTTATCAGTGGCGAAGTACTTGATAGCTTCAGCCATAGGCGCTCCGAAAGTATTCCAAATGACTCCTGTTGGCTGTCCTGTGGCTTTATCGACGCTAACACAGCCAGTCAAGACAAGCAACATAGCCACTCCCATAGCTGAGAGTGCAAAACGTTTAATAGATTTCACTGTTTTTATTCCTTCTTTAAAAATTATACCTTTCTATTCTACTGTTTTTTTACAAAATATACAATAGTTCTGGAGACCTAATTTGCGATTTTAAAGTCAGAGTAGGGAGGAAAGTTGCTTAGTTTGACATCTAAGTAGCTGACTTTTGAAAAAGGTGTGGGTCCTTTGCGGATTTCTTGGATAAATTTTGCCATGATAGCAGACGAGTCTGCTTGGGCTAAGATTTCCACTGTGCCATCGTCGTTATTCCATACCCGACCTGTGATGCCACCAATTTCAAGTGCCAAGCTGTAAACACCCCAACGAAAGCCGACTCCCTGCACCCTACCTTGGGCAATCATTCTAACCTTTTGCATACCAAACCCCTTTGATTGTGTTATAATATTTCTATGACTATTATAACCTCAAAAGCCAATTCTGTGGTAAAAAATGCCAAGAAATTACACCAAAAAAAATACCGCAAGTCTGCCTATTTGATTGAAGGCTGGCACTTGTTTGAAGAAGCTGTTCAAGCTGGAGTGACGATTGAGAAAATCTTTGCCTTAGAAAATTACCGAGATCAGTTAGCTGCTTTTCCGCAAACTGTCTGGGTTGCAGAGGAAATTTTGCTAGATTTGGCAGATTCTCAGACCCCACAGGGAATTGTTGCCGTGGTTCAAAAAGAAGAAGTAGGACAAGCTGACTTTAGTCAGGGCAAGTTCTTGTTTTTGGAAGATGTGCAAGATCCTGGTAATGTGGGAACTATCATTCGGACTGCGGATGCAGCAGGCTTTACAGGAGTGATTGTTTCAGATAAATCGGCAGACATCTACAGTCTCAAGACCCTCCGTTCTATGCAAGGCAGTCATTTTCATCTGCCCATTTATCGGATGTCTAGTCAAGCGCTTCTTAAGGAAACCAAAGAGTCTGCTATCCCAGTGCTAGCAACAACTCTATCTAAAGATTCTGTTGATTACAGAGAACTGCCTCCTATAGAAAATTTTGTACTAGTTATGGGGAATGAGGGTCAAGGAATTAGTCCCCTTATGGCTGAAAGTGCAGACCAGTTGGTCCACATTAGCATGAAGGGACAGGCCGAGAGTTTGAATGTTGCCGTTGCAGCCGGTATTTTAATTTTCCATTTAAGCTAATTTTAACTTTCTTTGTTATAATCAAGGAAAGATGTTCATAGAAAAGGAGAAAAGATGAATCACACTATTATTCATGACCGCGCAGGTCTCAATCAATTTTACGCTAAGGTTTATGCCTTTGTTGGTCTGGGGATCGGACTATCTGCTTTGGTATCTGGTCTCATGTTGACGGTCTTTCAGTCTCAGTTAGTTTACTTTTTGATGCAGGGGCGTCTCTGGTTGACCATTGCTACTTTTGCGGAGTTGGCCTTGGTTTTCGTTGCCAGTAGCATGGCTTCAAGAAATAGTCCAGCTGCTCTTCCAGTATTTTTACTTTACTCAGTATTAAACGGCTTTACCCTCAGTTTTGTGGTGGCCTTCTATACTCCAGGTACAGTTTTGTCTGCCTTTGTGTCGAGCGCACTTCTCTTCTTTGTCATGGCGGCAGTCGGTATGTTCACCAAGAAAGACTTGAGCGGGCTTGGTCGGGCTATGATGGCGGCTCTTATCGGTTTACTGATTGCCATGGTAGTTAATATTTTCTTGGCTAGCGGTTTCTTTGATTATATGATCAGCGTAGCCATGGTTTTGGTTTTCTCAGGGTTGATTGCTTGGGATAACCAAAAGATTCGCCTTGCCTATGAACAATCACAAGGTCGTGTAGCGACAGGTTGGGTTGTGTCAATGGCTCTCAGTCTCTATCTTGATTTTATCAATCTCTTCCTAAGTATTCTACGTATCTTTGGTCGCAATGACTAAAGGGTCTATGAAATCAGTGTTTTGAGTGACACTGATTTTTTATATTTTCTCTTTCATTTTCTTGGAAATAGGTGTATAATGCTTTTAACTAATTTTTGAGGAGTAGCCTATGAAGAAAAGTTTTATCCATCAACAAGAAGAAATTTCCTTTGTCAAAAACACTTTTACCCAGTATTTGAAAGATAAGTTAGAAGTTGTCGAAGTTCAAGGTCCTATCTTGAGCAGAGTCGGCGACGGGATGCAGGACAACTTATCAGGTGTTGAGAATGCCGTATCGGTCAAGGTTCTCCAAATCCCTGACGCTACTTATGAAGTGGTGCACTCACTTGCCAAATGGAAACGCCATACCTTGGCTCGTTTTGGTTTCGGTGAGGGTGAGGGTCTCTTCGTCCACATGAAGGCCCTTCGTCCAGACGAAGACTCGCTGGATGCGACTCACTCTGTTTATGTTGACCAGTGGGACTGGGAGAAGGTTATCCCAAATGGTAAGCGTAACATTGCTTACCTAAAAGAAACAGTTGAGAAGATTTACAAGGCTATTCGCCTGACGGAGCTAGCTGTTGAAGCCCGCTATGACATCGAATCAATCTTGCCAAAACAAATCACTTTCATCCATACAGAAGAGTTGGTAGAACGCTACCCAGACTTGACACCGAAAGAACGTGAAAATGCTATCTGTAAAGAATTTGGAGCAGTTTTCTTGATTGGTATCGGTGGGGAGTTGCCAGATGGTAAACCGCACGATGGGCGTGCACCAGACTATGATGACTGGACAAGTGAGTCTGAAAATGGCTACAAGGGTCTAAATGGTGATATTCTTGTCTGGAATGAATCTCTAGGTGGAGCCTTTGAGTTGTCCTCTATGGGGATTCGTGTAGATGAAGAAACGCTTCGTCGTCAGGTTGCCATCACAGGTGATGAAGACCGCTTGGAATTGGAATGGCACAAGGCTTTGTTGAATGGCCTATTCCCATTGACAATCGGTGGAGGAATTGGACAATCTCGTATGGCCATGTTCCTACTTCGCAAGAAACACATCGGAGAAGTGCAAACAAGTGTTTGGCCTCAAGAAGTCCGCGATAGTTACGAAAATATTTTATAGAGAATCGAACCGCAAGGTTCGGTTTTCTTTCTCTTTTTGTCTATAATTTGGTATAATAAACGGTATGAAAATCGTATCAGGAATCTATGGGGGACGTCCCCTCAAGACACTAGAAGGCAAGACGACAAGACCTACTTCGGATAAGGTTAGGGGAGCTATTTTTAACATGATTGGTCCCTACTTTGAAGGGGGACGAGTCTTGGACCTTTATGCAGGCAGTGGTGGTTTATCTATCGAGGCAGTATCGCGTGGCATGTCCAGCGCTGTTTTGGTGGAGCGAGACCGTAAGGCTCAGACCATCGTGGCTGAAAATATCCAGATGACCAAGGAAGTTGGAAAATTTCAACTCCTCAAGATGGATGCAGAAAGGGCATTGGAACAGGTATCTGGGGAATTTGACATCATTTTCTTAGACCCTCCTTATGCCAAGGAACAAATCGTAGCAGATATTGAAAAAATGGCTGAGAGAGAGCTTTTTTCTGAAGATGTTATGGTTGTGTGTGAGACGGATAAGTCCGTTGAACTTCCAGAAGAAATTGCCTGCCTGGGTATCTGGAAGGAAAAGATTTATGGAATTAGTAAGGTGACAGTCTATGTCAGATAAGATTGGCTTATTCACAGGCTCATTTGATCCGATGACAAATGGGCATCTGGATATCATTGAACGGGCGAGCAGACTTTTTGATAAGCTCTATGTGGGTATTTTTTTTAATCCCCACAAACAAGGATTTCTCCCTATCGAAAATCGTAAACGGGGGTTAGAAAAGGCTGTGAAACATTTGGAAAATGTTGAAGTCGTGTCTTCTCATGATGAATTGGTGGTTGATGTTGCAAAAAGACTGGGGGCTACTTGTCTAGTGCGTGGTTTGAGGAATGCAGCGGATTTGCAATATGAAGCCAGTTTTGATTACTACAACCATCAGCTGTCTCCTGATATAGAGACCATTTATTTACATAGTCGACCTGAACATCTCTATATCAGTTCATCAGGCGTTAGAGAGCTTTTGAAATTTAGTCAGGATATTACCTGCTATGTTCCCGAGAGTATTTTGGAGGAAATAAGAAATGAAAAAAAAGATTAGATGGCCCTTATATGTCATTGTGGCCTTAATTGTGACTTTCTTGGCATTTGTAGTGCCCTTGCCCTACTATATAGAAGTTCCAGGTGGTTCGGAAGATATTCGCCAAGTCCTTAAAGTAAATGACACAGAAGATAAGGAAGCTGGAGCCTATCAATTCGTTACGGTTGGTGTCCAGCACGCTACTTTAGCCCATATGATTTATGCTTGGTTGACGCCTTTTACAGATATTCGTAGTGCTCAGGAGACTACAGGTGGTTCTTCCGATATTGAATTTATGCGGATCAATCAATTCTACATGCAAACATCACAAAACATGGCCAAGTATCAAGGACTAAAAACAGCTGGTAAGGATATTGAACTTAAGTACCTTGGGGTTTATGTCTTGACTGTGACGGATAATTCGACCTTTAAAGGGATTCTCAACATCTCTGATACGGTCACAGCAGTCAATGATCAAACCTTTGACAGTTCCAAAGACTTGATTGATTACGTCAATTCTCAAAAATTAGGAGACTCCGTCAAGGTTACCTATGAAGAGGATGGGCAAACTAAGTCTGCAGAAGGTAAGATTATCACCTTGGAAAATGGCAAAAATGGAATTGGAATCGGCTTGATTGACCGTACAGAAGTAACCAGTGATGTCCCAATTCGCTTTTCAACAGCTGGTATCGGCGGACCAAGTGCTGGTCTCATGTTTAGCCTGGCCATCTATACCCAAATAGCTGACCCTGGCCTTCGTAATGGCCGCATTGTTGCCGGTACAGGAACCATTGACCGCGATGGTAATGTGGGAGACATTGGAGGTATCGATAAGAAAGTTGTAGCTTCGGCTAGAGAAGGTGCCGCTATTTTCTTTGCCCCTGATAACCCTGTTAGCGAAGAAGAACAAAAAGCGCATCCGGATGCGAAAAACAACTACCAAACAGCCCTAGAAGCAGCCAAAACAATCAAGACGGATATGAAAATAGTGCCTGTTAAAACCCTACAAGATGCAATTGATTACTTGAAACACAATCCTTAGTTTTTGAGTGAAGTTTCTAAACTAGCGCACAAACAGAGAAGATGGTATAATAGTCAAATGGTTCAATTATTATTCACTCTAAGCAGTCACATGCTCTTTATTTATGTGAGTTTTTACCTTTTAAAGGATCTTGTTAGATGGGAAAAGGTTTTAAAAGTGACAGATGAGAATACAAGAAAAGTTCGTTTATTGATAGCTCTTTTCAGCATTGTCATGGGCTACATCCTGAGTTCTTTCTTTATCAGCCTGTATCAGTTGTGGCAAGAAGCGCTTAGAGGATTATTATAAAATCAAGAGTAAAGGAAACGAGTATGGACAAAATTGTGGTTCAAGGTGGCGATAATCGTCTGGTAGGAAGTGTAACCATCGAAGGAGCAAAGAATGCAGTCTTGCCCTTGTTGGCAGCGACTATTCTAGCAAGTGAAGGAAAGACAGTCTTACAGAATGTACCGATCTTGTCGGATGTCTTTATTATGAATCAGGTGGTTGGTGGTTTGAATGCCAAGGTTGACTTTGATGAGGAAGCCCATCTTGTTGAGGTGGATGCTACTGGCGACATCACTGAGGAAGCCCCTTATAAGTATGTCAGCAAGATGCGCGCATCCATCGTTGTTTTGGGGCCAATCCTTGCCCGTGTAGGTCATGCTAAGGTATCCATGCCAGGTGGTTGTACGATTGGTAGCCGCCCTATTGATCTTCATTTAAAAGGCCTGGAAGCTATGGGGGCTAAGATTAGCCAGACAGCTGGTTATATCGAAGCTAAGGCTGACCGCCTACATGGTGCCCATATCTATATGGACTTTCCAAGTGTTGGTGCTACGCAGAACTTGATGATGGCAGCGACGCTGGCTGATGGGGTGACAGTGATTGAAAATGCTGCGCGTGAGCCTGAGATTGTTGACTTAGCCATTCTCCTTAATGAAATGGGAGCTAAGGTCAAAGGTGCTGGTACAGAGACTATTACCATTACTGGTGTTGAGAAACTTCATGGTACGACTCACAATGTAGTCCAAGACCGTATCGAAGCAGGAACCTTTATGGTGGCTGCTGCCATGACCGGTGGTGATGTCTTGATTAAAGACGCTGTTTGGGAGCATAACCGTCCCTTGATTGCCAAATTGCTTGAAATGGGAGTGGAAGTGACAGAGGAGACTGAAGGCATTCGCGTTCGCTCTCAACTAGAAAATCTAAAAGCTGTTCATGTGAAAACCTTGCCCCACCCAGGATTTCCAACAGATATGCAGGCTCAATTTACAGCCTTGATGACAGTTGCAAAAGGCGAATCAACTATGGTGGAGACAGTTTTCGAAAATCGTTTCCAACACCTAGAAGAGATGCGCCGCATGGGCTTGCACTCGGAGATTATCCGTGATACAGCTCGTATTGTTGGTGGTCAACCTTTGCAGGGAGCAGAAGTTCTTTCTACTGACCTTCGTGCCAGTGCAGCCTTGATTTTGACAGGTTTGGTAGCACAGGGAGAAACTGTAGTTGGTAAATTGGTTCACTTGGATAGAGGTTACTACCGCTTCCATGAGAAGTTGGCGCAGCTGGGTGCTAAGATTCAGCGGATTGAGGCAAGTGATGAAGATGAATAAAAAATCAAGCTACGTAGTCAAGCGTTTACTTTTAGTCATTATAGTACTGATTTTAGGCGTTCTAGCCCTAGGAATCGGTCTAATGGTCGGCTATGGAATCTTGGGCAAGGGTCAAGATCCATGGGCCATCCTGTCTCCAGCAAAATGGCAGGAATTGATTCATAAATTTACAGGAAATTAGGCTGGGAGACCAGTCTTTTTCTAAAGATAAGGAGAAATATGAACAAAAAAACAAGACAGACACTGATTGGCTTGCTAGTGTTATTGCTCTTATCTGCGGGGAGCTATTATATTAAGCAGACTGAACTAGGCAATCAGGATGCTAAGACAAAAATGAGTCAGAAAAGTCAATCATCAGACGCGCCTGGTCAAGAATTGGCAGAAAGTGTCTTAACAGATGCAGTCAAAAGCCAAATAAAAGGGAGTCTGGAGTGGAACGGATCAGGTGCTTTTATCGTCAATGGTAATAAAACAAACCTAAATGCCAAGGTTTCAAGTAAGCCCTACGCTGATAATAAAACAAAGACAGTGGGTAAGGAAACAGTGCCAACCGTAGCTAATGCGCTCTTGTCTAAGGCCACTCGCCAGTACAAGAATCGTGAAGAAACTGGGAATGGTTCAACTTCTTGGACTCCTCCAGGCTGGCATCAGGTCAAGAATCTAAAGGGCTCTTATACCCATGCAGTCGATAGAGGTCATTTGTTAGGCTATGCCTTAATCGGTGGTTTGGATGGTTTTGATGCCTCAACAAGCAATCCCAAAAATATTGCTGTTCAGACAGCATGGGCAAATCAGGCACAAGCCGAGGATTCGACTGGTCAAAACTACTATGAAAGTAAGGTGCGTAAAGCCTTGGACCAAAACAAGCGTGTCCGTTACCGTGTAACCCTTTACTACGCTTCAAACGAGGATTTAGTTCCCTCAGCTTCACAGATTGAAGCCAAGTCTTCAGATGGAGAATTGGAATTCAATGTCCTAGTTCCCAATGTTCAAAAGGGACTTCAACTGGATTACCGAACTGGAGAAGTCACTGTAACTCAGTAAAAGATAAGATAAACTCCTATATCACTTATGGATGTAGGAGTTCTTTTTTACTAGTTTAAGCAGGGCTAGAATAGACACTGAGAAAAAATAATATGTACTGAGCTAATTTTTGTGATATAATAAGTGACAAGATACTATTTTAGGAGAAGAACTATGGAAGACCCAAGTAGTCAGAATTTGTTGCTACAATTTGTTTTATTGTTTATCTTGACGGTATTAAATGCCTTTTTCTCAGCCACAGAAATGGCCATGGTTTCTCTTAATCGTGCCCGAGTTGAACAAAAGGCGGAAGAAGGAGACAGACGCTACATCCGCCTGCTGAAGGTACTAGAAAATCCTAACCACTTTTTATCAACCATTCAGGTAGGAATCACCCTGATTACAATCTTATCAGGGGCGAGTTTAGCTGATACTCTAGGACGTGTGATTGCCTCTTGGCTTGGGAATGGCGAAACAGCACAAGCCGTGGCAACTTTTCTATCCTTGGCATTTTTGACCTATATTTCCATCGTTTTTGGGGAATTATATCCTAAGAGAATCGCTCTTAATCTAAAGGATGCCTTGGCAATTCGTACAGCGCCGGTTATCATTGGGCTCGGAAAACTAGTCAGTCCTTTTGTTTGGCTTTTAGCTGCTTCGACCAATTTCTTGAGTCATTTGACTCCTATGTCATTCGATGATGCGGATGAAAAGATGACCCGTGATGAAATTGCCTATATGCTGACAAATAGTGAAGAAACGTTGGATGCTGATGAGATTGAGATGCTACAAGGTGTCTTTTCGCTCGATGAACTGATGGCACGAGAGGTTATGGTTCCTCGAACGGATGCCTTTATGGTGGATATTCAGGATGATAGTCAAAGCATTATCCAAAGTATTTTAAAACAAAATTATTCTCGTATCCCGGTTTATGATGGGGATAAGGACAATGTGATTGGAATCATTCACACCAAGAGTCTCCTTAAGGCTGGTTTTGTGGACGGTTTTGACAATATTGTTTGGAAGAAAATCTTACAAGATCCACTTTTTGTTCCTGAAACGATTTTTGTGGATGACTTGCTAAAAGAACTGCGAAATACCCAAAGGCAAATGGCAATCTTGCTGGATGAATACGGTGGGATGGCTGGTTTGGTGACCTTGGAAGACCTTTTAGAGGAAATTGTTGGTGAAATTGATGATGAAACGGACAAAGCAGCAATAGATGTTCATCAGATTGGCGAGGATACTTACATTGTTCAAGGAACTATGACCCTCAATGATTTCAATAATTACTTTGATGTTGAACTGGAAAGTGATGACGTTGATACTATCGCTGGTTATTATTTGACAGGAGTTGGGACCATTCCAACGACTGAGAAACTCAGCCATGAATTGGTCAGCCAAAACAAACAACTTATCTTAACTAATGATAAAGTGAAAAATGGACGTGTTACCAAGGTAAAAGTCCAAATTACAGAAGTCGAAATAGAAGAAGAAACAGAGTAAACTAGAGGCTTTTGTCACCAGGCGTGACGAAGCTTTTTTCAGTTGATTTCAAAAGGAAATTGTGTCCTCGAAAAACTCAGCCCCAACCTTGCCCCAAAAGTTTTTAAAGTTATCCGTATTTATTCGAGGAAAAATAAAAAAGCCCTTCAAATTGGGCTTTTTGTTCATTTGAAACCTAATAAATCAGGTTATAGAAGGCGGTAGACGGATTTGAACCGACGATCAAGCTTTTGCAGAGCCGTGCCTTACCACTTGGCTATACCGCCTTAACGTTTATTATTATACCTTGAAAATGATTTTCAGTCAATAGCTTTTTCAGTTTTTTGTACCATAGTGTGATTCGAATGTGATGCCAAGTTTTCTATGGAAAAAATTACCAAAAACCTACTGAATCCCCTTGAAAAATCTAGCTAAATAGGGTATAATATGAGTAATCATTTGTCGTAGGTTTTGTCTGAAATATTGTCCAGACAAGGCTCACAGCAGTTAAATCTTCTGAAAAAGTCAGATTTAGCTGCTCTTTTTGTGCTTTTTTTCAGGATTTTGAACGTTTGTAACAAAGACTTAAAGATTCTGAAAATTCATCAAAGGGACACGGTGATAGGGGTTTTACAACCATATGACGATTAGAAAGCCTGATTGACAAGGCTTGGAACTTATTTACAAAGGAGAATCATCTTGGCAGGACATGACGTTCAATACGGGAAACATCGTACCCGTCGTAGTTTTTCAAGAATCAAAGAAGTTCTTGACTTACCAAATTTGATTGAAATTCAAACTGACTCATTCAAAGATTTCCTAGACCACGGTCTTAAGGAAGTGTTTGAAGATGTATTGCCAATTTCAAACTTCACAGACACAATGGAGTTGGAATTTGTTGGATATGAAATCAAGGAACCAAAATATACGCTAGAAGAAGCTCGTATTCACGATGCTAGCTACTCAGCACCAATTTTTGTAACCTTCCGCTTGATCAATAAAGAAACAGGCGAAATCAAGACCCAAGAAGTTTTCTTTGGTGATTTCCCAATCATGACTGAAATGGGTACTTTCATCATCAATGGTGGTGAACGTATCATTGTATCTCAGTTGGTCCGCTCACCAGGTGTTTACTTTAACGATAAAGTTGATAAAAACGGTAAAGTGGGCTACGGTTCAACTGTTATCCCTAACCGTGGAGCTTGGTTGGAACTTGAAAGCGACTCAAAAGATATCGCCTACACTCGTATCGACCGTACTCGTAAGATTCCATTTACGACCTTGGTTCGTGCTCTTGGTTTTTCAGGAGATGATGAAATCTTTGATATCTTTGGTGACAGCGAATTGGTTCGCAACACTGTTGAAAAAGATATCCACAAGAATCCAATGGACTCTCGTACAGACGAAGCCTTGAAAGAAATCTACGAACGCCTTCGTCCAGGTGAGCCTAAGACAGCTGAAAGCTCACGTAGCTTGCTTGTGGCTCGTTTCTTTGACCCACGTCGTTACGACCTAGCAGCAGTTGGTCGTTACAAAATCAATAAAAAGCTCAATGTTAAAACACGCTTGCTTAACCAAACTATTGCTGAGCCATTGGTAGATCCTGAAACAGGAGAAATCTTGGTAGAAGCTGGTACAATCATGACTCGTAGCGTGATTGAAAGTATTGAAAGCCATTTGGATGGCGACTTGAACAAGATTGTCTACATTCCAAATGATGCAGCCGTTGTGACTGAGCCAGTTGTTCTTCAAAAATTCAAGGTTGTTGCTCCAACTGATCCAGATCGTGTCGTAACAATCATTGGTAATGCTAATCCAGATGACAAGGTTCGTATCGTTACTCCTGCAGATATCCTTGCTGAGATGAGCTACTTCCTCAACTTGGCTGAAGGACTTGGCCGTGTAGATGATATCGACCACCTTGGAAACCGTCGTATTCGTGCGGTTGGGGAATTGCTTGCCAACCAAGTACGCCTTGGACTTTCTCGTATGGAACGTAATGTCCGTGAACGTATGTCTGTTCAGGATAATGAAGTCTTGACACCACAACAAATTATCAATATCCGTCCTGTAACAGCTGCGGTGAAAGAATTCTTTGGTTCATCACAGTTGTCACAGTTCATGGACCAACACAATCCGCTTTCTGAGTTGTCTCACAAACGCCGCTTGTCAGCCTTAGGACCTGGTGGTTTGACACGTGACCGTGCTGGATATGAAGTGCGTGACGTGCACTACACTCACTACGGCCGTATGTGTCCAATCGAGACACCTGAAGGACCTAACATCGGTTTGATCAATAACTTGTCATCTTACGGACACTTGAATAAGTATGGCTTTGTTCAAACACCATACCGTAAAGTTGACCGTGAAACAGGTGTTGTTACGAATGAAATCGTTTGGTTGACAGCTGATGAAGAAGATGAATTTACTGTAGCACAGGCTAATTCTCGTCTGAATGAAGATGGAACATTTGCTGAGAAAGTTGTCATGGGACGTCACCAAGGGGTCAACCAAGAGTATCCAGCGAATGTTGTTGACTACATGGACGTATCACCAAAACAGGTAGTTGCCGTTGCGACAGCATGTATTCCTTTCTTGGAAAACGATGACTCCAACCGTGCCCTCATGGGAGCCAACATGCAACGTCAGGCTGTGCCATTGATCAATCCTCAAGCACCTTACGTTGGTACTGGTATGGAATACCAAGCAGCCCACGACTCTGGAGCGGCTGTGATTGCTCAGTATGATGGTAAAGTTACTTACGCAGATGCTGACAAGGTAGAAGTTCGTCGTGAAGATGGTTCATTGGATGTTTACCACATCCAAAAATTCCGTCGCTCAAACTCAGGTACTGCTTACAACCAACGCACTCTCGTAAAAGTTGGCGATGTCGTTGAAAAAGGCGATTTCATTGCTGATGGACCTTCTATGGAAAATGGAGAAATGGCGCTTGGACAAAACCCAATCGTTGCCTACATGACTTGGGAAGGTTACAACTTCGAGGATGCCGTTATCATGAGCGAACGCTTGGTGAAAGACGATGTCTACACATCTGTTCACCTTGAAGAATACGAATCAGAAACGCGCGATACAAAGCTTGGGCCTGAAGAAATTACTCGTGAAATTCCAAACGTTGGTGAAGATGCCCTTAAAGACCTTGACGAAATGGGGATTATCCGTATCGGTGCTGAGGTTAAAGAAGGCGATATTCTTGTAGGTAAAGTAACACCTAAGGGTGAGAAAGACCTTTCAGCTGAAGAACGCCTCTTGCACGCTATCTTCGGAGACAAATCTCGTGAAGTGCGTGATACTTCTCTTCGTGTACCACACGGTGCCGATGGTGTCGTTCGCGATGTTAAAATCTTTACCCGTGCAAATGGAGATGAGTTGCAATCAGGTGTGAACATGCTGGTTCGCGTCTACATTGCTCAAAAACGTAAGATCAAGGTCGGAGATAAGATGGCCGGACGTCACGGAAACAAAGGGGTTGTCTCTCGTATCGTTCCTGTAGAAGACATGCCTTACCTTCCAGATGGAACTCCAGTCGACATCATGTTGAACCCACTTGGGGTGCCATCACGTATGAATATCGGACAGGTTATGGAGCTCCACCTTGGTATGGCGGCTCGTACTCTTGGTATTCACATCGCAACACCAGTCTTTGACGGAGCAAGTTCTGAAGATCTTTGGTCAACCGTTAAAGAAGCAGGTATGGATAGCGATGCCAAGACAATCCTTTACGATGGACGTACTGGGGAACCATTTGATAACCGTGTTTCTGTCGGAGTCATGTACATGATCAAACTCCACCACATGGTTGATGATAAGTTGCACGCTCGTTCTGTCGGACCTTACTCAACCGTTACCCAACAACCACTCGGAGGTAAAGCTCAGTTTGGTGGACAACGTTTCGGTGAGATGGAGGTTTGGGCTCTTGAAGCCTATGGTGCGTCAAATGTTCTTCAAGAAATCTTGACTTACAAGTCTGACGATATCAACGGACGTTTGAAAGCTTATGAAGCTATTACAAAAGGAAAACCAATTCCAAAACCAGGTGTTCCAGAATCCTTCCGAGTTCTTGTCAAAGAATTGCAATCTCTTGGTCTTGACATGCGTGTCCTTGACGAAGATGACCAAGAAGTGGAACTTCGTGACTTGGATGAAGGAATGGACGAAGATGTCATCCACGTAGATGACCTTGAAAAAGCCCGCGAAAAAGCAGCCCAAGAGGCTAAAGCAGCCTTTGAAGCTGAAGAAGCTGAGAAAGCAACAAAAGCGGAAGCAACAGAAGAAGCTGCTGAAGAAGAATAAGCAGTTCACTTAGAATAGAAAGGGAAGAAATAGTGGTTGATGTAAATCGTTTTAAAAGTATGCAAATCACCCTAGCTTCTCCAAGTAAAGTCCGTTCATGGTCTTATGGAGAAGTCAAAAAACCTGAAACAATCAATTACCGTACCTTGAAACCAGAACGTGAAGGTCTCTTTGATGAAGTTATCTTTGGTCCTACAAAAGACTGGGAATGTGCTTGTGGTAAGTACAAACGCATTCGTTACAGAGGGATTGTTTGTGACCGCTGTGGGGTTGAAGTAACGCGTACGAAAGTTCGTCGTGAGCGTATGGGGCACATCGAGTTGAAAGCTCCTGTATCTCACATCTGGTACTTCAAGGGGATTCCAAGTCGTATGGGCTTGACCCTTGATATGAGCCCTCGTGCCCTCGAGGAAGTTATCTATTTTGCGGCTTATGTGGTGATTGATCCCAAGGATACACCACTTGAACACAAGTCTATCATGACAGAACGTGAATACCGTGAGCGTTTGCGTGAGTATGGTTATGGATCATTCGTTGCCAAGATGGGTGCCGAAGCTATCCAAGACCTTTTAAAACAAGTAGATCTTGAAAAAGAAATTGCTGAACTCAAAGAAGAGTTGAAAACAGCGACTGGACAAAAACGTGTCAAAGCCATCCGTCGTTTGGATGTTTTGGATGCCTTTTACAAGTCTGGAAACAAACCTGAATGGATGATTCTCAACATCCTTCCAGTTATTCCACCAGATCTTCGTCCAATGTTGCAGTTGGATGGTGGCCGTTTTGCCTCATCTGACTTGAATGACCTTTACCGCCGTGTTATCAACCGTAACAACCGTTTGGCTCGCTTGCTTGAGTTGAATGCACCAGGTATCATCGTTCAAAATGAGAAGCGTATGCTTCAAGAAGCGGTTGACGCTTTGATTGACAACGGTCGTCGTGGTCGTCCAATCACAGGACCAGGTAGCCGTCCACTGAAATCATTGAGCCACATGCTTAAAGGTAAACAAGGACGCTTCCGTCAAAACTTGCTCGGTAAACGTGTTGACTTCTCTGGACGTTCCGTTATCGCCGTTGGTCCAACGCTTAAGATGTACCAATGTGGTGTGCCACGTGAAATGGCAATCGAGCTCTTTAAACCATTTGTTATGCGTGAAATCGTTGCGCGCGATATCGTGCAAAACGTCAAAGCAGCTAAACGCTTGGTGGAACGTGGAGATGAACGCATCTGGGATATCCTTGAAGAAGTAATCAAAGAACACCCAGTACTTCTTAACCGCGCACCGACCCTTCACCGTTTGGGTATCCAAGCCTTCGAACCAGTCTTGATTGATGGTAAGGCTCTTCGCTTGCACCCACTTGTCTGTGAAGCCTACAATGCCGACTTTGACGGGGACCAAATGGCCATCCACGTACCGCTTTCAGAAGAAGCCCAAGCAGAAGCTCGTATCCTCATGCTCGCTGCTGAGCACATCTTGAATCCGAAAGATGGTAAACCAGTTGTTACTCCATCTCAGGATATGGTTTTGGGTAACTACTACTTGACCATGGAAGAAGCTGGTCGTGAAGGTGAAGGAATGGTCTTCAAAGACCGTGATGAAGCTGTCATGGCTTATCGCAATGGTTATGTTCACCTCCACTCACGTGTAGGTATTGCAACAGATAGCCTCAACAAACCATGGACAGAAGAGCAAAAACACAAGGTCTTGCTTACAACAGTTGGTAAAATTCTCTTCAACGACATCATGCCAGAGGGTCTACCATACTTGCAAGAACCAAACAATGCCAACTTGACAGAAGGTGTTCCTGCTAAATACTTCTTGCCACTTGGTGGAGATATCAAGGAAGCGATCAGCAAACTTGAACTCAACCCTCCATTCAAGAAGAAAAACCTTGGAAATATCATCGCTGAAATCTTCAAACGTTTCCGTACGACAGAAACTTCTGCCCTACTTGACCGTATGAAGAACCTCGGTTACCACCACTCAACTCTTGCAGGATTGACAGTGGGTATTGCCGATATCCCAGTCGTTGATGACAAGGCTGAAATCATTGAAGAATCACACAAACGTGTAGAACAAATCACAAAACAATTCCGTCGTGGTATGATCACAGACGACGAGCGTTACAATGCCGTTACAGCAGAATGGCGTGCAGCTCGTGAAAAATTGGAGAAACGCTTGATTGCCAACCAAGATCCTAAGAACCCAATCGTTATGATGATGGACTCTGGAGCCCGTGGTAACATCTCAAACTTCTCACAGCTTGCCGGTATGCGTGGTCTGATGGCTGCTCCGAACGGACGTATCATGGAATTGCCAATCCTTTCAAACTTCCGTGAAGGTTTGTCAGTACTCGAAATGTTCTTCTCAACTCACGGTGCGCGTAAAGGTATGACCGATACGGCCCTTAAGACAGCCGACTCAGGTTACTTGACTCGTCGTTTGGTTGACGTTGCCCAAGACGTTATCATCCGTGAGGACGACTGTGGAACAGACCGTGGTCTCTTGATTCGCTCTATCGCAGAAGGAAAAGAGATGATCGAGTCTCTCGAAGAGCGTCTCAATGGTCGTTACACTAAGAAAACTGTTAAACATCCAGAAACTGGTGCAGTTATCATTGGTCCAAATGAGTTGATTACAGAAGACAAGGCGCGTGAAATTGTCAATGCTGGTGTGGAAGAAGTAACTATCCGCTCTGTATTTACATGTAACACTCGTCATGGTGTCTGCCGTCACTGTTATGGTATCAACTTGGCGACTGGTGATGCGGTTGAAGTTGGTGAAGCAGTTGGTACAATCGCTGCCCAATCTATCGGGGAACCTGGTACACAGCTTACAATGCGTACCTTCCACACGGGTGGGGTTGCTTCAAATACCGATATTACTCAGGGTCTTCCTCGTGTCCAAGAAATCTTTGAAGCCCGCAATCCTAAAGGGGAAGCGGTTATCACAGAGGTTAAAGGACAAGTTACCGCTATCGAAGAAGATGCGTCAACTCGTACCAAGAAAGTCTTTGTTAAGGGTGAAACTGGCGAAGGTGAATATGTCGTTCCATTTACCGCTCGTATGCGTGTTGAAGTTGGTGACCAAGTAGCGCGTGGTGCTGCTCTTACAGAAGGTTCTATCCAACCAAAACGTCTCCTTGCAGTTCGTGATGTCTTGTCAGTTGAAACTTATCTTCTCGGTGAAGTACAAAAAGTTTACCGTAGCCAAGGGGTAGAAATCGGTGACAAACACATCGAGGTAATGGTGCGTCAAATGATCCGTAAAGTCCGTGTCATGGATCCAGGTGATACAGATCTTCTCATGGGTACCCTCATGGATATCAACGACTTTACAGACGCCAACAAAGATGTCCTTATTGCAGGTGGAGTTCCAGCGACTGGTCGTCCAGTCCTTATGGGAATTACCAAAGCCTCACTTGAAACCAACAGTTTCTTGTCAGCGGCTTCCTTCCAGGAAACAACTCGTGTCCTTACAGATGCGGCTATCCGTGGTAAGAAAGACCATCTCCTTGGACTTAAAGAAAATGTTATCATCGGTAAGATCATCCCAGCAGGTACTGGTATGGCCCGTTACCGCAACCTTGAACCACATGCTATCAACGAAGAAGAATACCTTAATCCTCCAGTAGAGGAAGAAGGAAATGAAGAAACAACAGAAGTAGTTGTGGATACTGCCGTTGAAACTGTGGAAGAAACAGTAGAATAAGAGAGAATGAGAGAGCCTTCGGGTTCTCTTTCTCTTTTCTGAAAACTTTCTCCATTTTTCCATGAAATGTGGTAAAATAAAAGAAAGAAGCTGACAAAGGAGACGGGTATGGAACAAACATTCTTTATCATTAAACCAGACGGTGTACAAAGAGGATTAGTGGGTGAGGTGTTGAAACGCATCGAACAACGTGGATTGACAATCGAAAAATTGGAGTTGCGTTCACAGGTTTCAGAAGAGTTAATTGACCAGCACTATCAGGACTTGGTTGGTCAGAGTTTTTACCCACCGATTCGTGAATTCATGACTTCAGGACCGGTTCTTGTGGGTGTTATTTCTGGCCCCAAAGTAATCGAAACTTGGCGTACCATGATGGGTGCAACTCGTCCAGAAGAAGCTTTACCAGGAACGATTCGAGGTGATCTTGCAAAAGCTGCTGGAGAAAATGAGGTTATCCAAAATGTTGTACATGGTTCAGATTCAGAAGAGTCAGCTAAGCGAGAAATTGCTCTTTGGTTTTAAGAGTGGATTGGCTCAATCAATTGGTTAAAAGCTCATTTGAATAGAAAGTATAGTCAATTAGTTTAAGACATGACGCATGATATCAAACTTTTTAGTTTTTGATATGGTGCGTTTTTTGATTAAGTGACTATTAGTTCGTCTCGCTCCGTTAGGTGCGAGACAAAAAAACACCCGCTATGCGGGTGCGCGTCGAAGGTTATACCAAAAAAACTCCAAACGCGATACAATAAAGGTGTTCAAGCCAATTGTAAAGCGAAAGGAGAAAAATATGGCACAAAAGGTTCTTTTGTCCTGTTCTTGTTTCAATTGACTATATTTCTATACTTTTTCTTCCTTTCTCTGTGAAAATCGCAAATTTTTCCCACTTTTTCTCAATGATTTCAATACTGAAACAACATCTTTCCAGAACTTCAATCATTTCTTTTTATGTTAATTCATTATTAAACTAAATCTTTGGAGGTAATACGTTTTCAAAGCTACTTTTTTACCATAGATTTTGAGCCTTCAACACATATTACTAAGCCAAAAATGCTCTAAATTTTTGAAATTCTAACAAATTACACTCAACTTTATCATCATCTTTGACTTTCACAATATCTTCCTCAAAATAACATGGAATAAAGATAGTTTTCTTTTGAAATGGTTGTAGGAGGAAAATCTCTCCTACACTATTATTGATTCATGATAATATTTCAGTAACTCATCGTGCAATTAAAAACAAGGATTTTTATTTCAGATGATCCATCGTGAACACTTCATCAGCCATCTCCCAAATTGCCGGATTATGTGTTGCGATAATGATTAGCCTATTATCATCTCGAAGAGATAGCAAAATCTCCATAATCAACTGAGAGGTTGCTGGGTCTATTGAAGCTGTTGGCTCATCTGCCAGAATAAGGGGTGGATTCTTTAAGATAACTTTTGCCAAGGCAACCCGTTGCGATTCTCCGCCCGATAACTCAAAGATGCGCTTATCTAGGTCAAGATAAGCCAGGCCGACCTGTTCTAAAGCTTGCTTCTGCCTCAACCGCTGTTCCGCCCGACTCAACTTTTGACCAATGAGACCTAGCTTAAGGTTTTCTTCAATACTTTGGTTTTCAATTAAGCCAAAGTTCTGGAAGAGGTAGCCCAATTCGTGACGGAAAAAATCACTCGATTTATAATTGGCCAAGTCTTTACCTCGGTAAAAAATCGTCCCATCATAAGATTCTAATTTCCCAATCATGTTCATCAAGGTTGTTTTTCCGCTACCACTTGAACCAATTAAGGCATAGACTTTTCCAGCCTCAAATGTCATTGAAAGATTCGAAAATAACTCTCGTTCTCCAAAAGATTTACTCACCTGTTTAAGTTCAATCATATTAACCTCCCTTCAAAACAAGCATGGACATCTTGTTTTCTTTCTGCATTTGGATATGTAACTGTAAAAGAGATAGACCAGTAAAGAGTAACAAGACTAAGAAAGCAACTACTATCTCTACCTGAAGAAATACACTCGCAACAAATCCCAGTAAAAACACACCCAGTTGAGCAAAGAGATAAGTGCGATGGATTTCTAAGAACCTGAGACCTGCAATGCGTTTGATAAAAATGGCACGTCTAAATTCTTCAAAGTAGAGCCTATTCATAGTGTTAAACAACAAGATTGAAGTTGCAATCCCAAGCACAGCTCCTGCTAGCATTACCCAATGTTCCCTCTGGATATTATCCAATAATATGATGTAGTTGTGGTAACCTGTTTGCATTTCTGAGACCCAATTTTCAATGCCTTGTCTCTGGATAAGCTCCTGGGCATCAGACAATTGATTAAAGAGAACGTAGTTCTGTACTGCGTCTATCCAAAACAAAATGGACTGTGGACCAGTTGATTGGGGTGTTATAACAATGACGATTGGATCTTTCAAAAACTGTTGGTAAGAAATAGGGGTCGTATTATACACAAAACGATCCTGACCTGATTCTAAATAACCTACCGTAGCAGTCATTTGCTGTCGTTCATCTTGACTAGACATGCGACTGGTTAAGTCGTCTTCAAAAACAGATTTATAATGTTCTTCCTCTGAACGGAGGTGTTCAGGCAGCAATAAGACAAACTCCCCTACATCAAGGTGATTCATCTTTTGCTCAATAGTTGTATCTACAGGAATGTTTTGACGCTCCAAGTATTGCGGTGTGACGATAAGGACATTGCCATTCGGGTTGTAATCGTGCCATTCTGTAGAGGTTATAAAGTTTTTGGAGGAAGCCATGCCATTTTGCAAAGTACGGTCAATTAACTGGTGTCTAGATAAGAAAGCCTTTTGTTCTGAAACAGCCAGATCCATCAATTGATACCAAGTTCTGAATTTCCTTTGAGCTTGTTCATCAAAACCAGGACTCGTTCCTTCACGGCTGATTGATAGGGTAATCAGTTGCCTTTCCTGGCTCCAAGCCTCTTGTCCAATCCGATGCTGTTGCCAGGCTTGGGAATACTTTAAGCTACTCCCTATTCCCAGCGTTACAATAATAATCGCTAATAGTTGACCGATTAAAATCAAACTAATGATTCCTCTGACAGGCACTTGCCCTTTTATAATCTGCATCAGGTGTATCTTTTTTATCCCAACTGCGAAGAGTTGAGCGAAAAACAGGGAGATCGACAACAAGATGAGATTATAACAGAGCAAGCCTGCTCCTATGGTCATTAGGGATTGCGTTGGAAGCGACAGAATTTTTTGCATAAGAATGGCGAGCACGCCAGCTAAACTGAAACCAACAGCTATCCCTTTCAAATCTTCACCAACTGGTCTAAGGAAAATGGACCACCGTTTCTCTCCTGAAATGAGGCGAATGCCCGACGACCGTAATTGGCTAATTTGACTAATTAAAGTCAGTGCTCCAAAGGTTAAGATGAAAATCAATAGACTGATTAACTGAAATCCGTTACTAAAGATAGCCATTAACGTAGATAGTTTAGATGGAATTGTCAGGTGCATATTAGTCAAGCCAAGTTGACTTAGCTCCTCCCTTAGCAAGTGAATATCTAGGTGTCCATCGAATACAAAATAGTTTGTTTCAACACTACTACTTTGAGCATCTTCTAGTTTTTTTTCCTGAAGCCCATCAGGCAACTTTCCGTTCCCAAAGGTCGTATAAGAAAACACTGGAGTACCTTCTGAGTTAGGATCCTGGTGTTGAATCGCAATAAAGCTATCCGTTTCTTCTGCTAGTTTTTCCAAGCGTGTAGCAACATGCTGAAAAGTTGTTTCAGGGGAAGAATCACGTACAATAACGTTGGGGTAATAATTGGAGACATATGTATCAGTCCAAATGGTAAATACCCAAACAAAGAACAAACTAGCAAGCAGGTTGGATATGAGTATAAATAATTTTTTCATAGTGCATTCCTTATTCTAAAACAGAGGGTAGAAATACCCCTGCCCTCTATAAACTAACAAGCTTACTAAACTATTGATAAAAGAATCTTCTTCAATTATTCTTTACCATCCCGCATCAAATTTTTAACATATTATTCCTCCTCTGAATGAAATATTATGAAAATGAGCGAAATGCAACTACATATTTAATTAGAAATCTCAGTCTGAATTATAGTATCCTATTTTTTCCTCCTTTCTAACTGCACTTTCCTTTCTACAGGCAGAGACCTAATTTTATAAACTAATCTTAAATACTTTAGATTTTGTAACTCATAATTTTCAACAGTTGGTTAGCTATGAAAGCATTTTATCAAACATCTCCATTCTTATATCTATCTGGTATTGTTACAAGCTCTTATCAGAATACCTTTCTCTAAATAGTTGAATTTTAAAGTAATACGAAATCAATCAGCCTTCCCAACATCAAGACCATTGGACTTCTTTTATGATTGCACTCGAATCTCCAATCGTTTATTCTTCTGAATAACTGTTGGTAAGGAATTGTGTTACTAAACGTAAAAACACCTAGTAATGCTAATATAGCTAATTTTTGAATTCCACGATTTTTTTCATTCGTGAAACCCTTTTCTTTTTCGTTATCCTTATTTTAACAGATATATTTTATTTAGCCAAGCATTTTTATGTAATTTTTGACTTTTTTTCAGTTTATTACCATAAAGAATTATTTATTCCTTTAACTTGCTATTTTGAACTAAAAATTTTATAATGAAATTAAGCAAATAGGAAGGTTTATTATCTTTAATGAATACACTCGCAGAGAAATTCAGATTGAAAAGAAAAGAGTTGAGACTCTCCCAACAAACTCTTGCAGAAGGAATTTGTGAACAAAGCCAGATTAGTAAAATTGAGAGAGGGCATTTCATTCCCTCTGCAGACCTTTTGTTCAAACTCTCCCAACGACTCGAAGTGCCATTAGATTATTTTTTTAATGAACAGATTGAAATTAAATCTAACCTCTCTAATTTCAAGCAATTATCTGCTCGACTATTAGATGATAGAAATTATGACGATTTAGAATATCTTTATAAAATAGAGGTTGAGCGAAGCACTTTTCTAACACTAGAAGACCGAACTTACCTTGAATGGATTAAAGCTATTATTGACTTCTATCAATATGACAGTAAGTGTGAGGCTATTTCTTCATTGGAAAATATATTATTAAAAGTCTCTTCAAATACTCTGATTTATTTAAAGGCGTTGAATACTCTATCTAATTTCTATTCCTTAGTGGGTCGTGAACAAGAATATGAGGCAAACTACTCTCATTTGATGGAGTTATATCAGACAAAAAATTTTGAGCATCAAGAGTTTTTATTTGGCTACATCAGAGTTCGTTACAATTACGCTCACTACCTAGTGTCAAAGGAAAAATATAATGAAGCCATCCAAGAAGCTCTTGAGACGATTGAACTCTGTAAACAAAGACAGACAAGCTACCAACTGGCTCCTCTACTTATTCTTGTAGGAAATGTTGGAGCCAAATTTCTAGACAAAGAACAAGTCAAAAATTATTATATAGAAGCAAGAGAGTTATGTAAGATTTATAACAATCCTTTAATGTTGATGAAGATAGAAAATTATTTGAAAGAATTAGATACTGTTTAGTTAATCTTGACATTATAGTTTTTCTGAAACGTTAAATAACCTGTAAGGCTGATAGTGAAATGAATACTATCAGCCTTATTTCAAGTTTATATTCTTCCAAAATCTCTTCAAACCACGTCAGTTCTAACTCCAACCTCAAAACAGTGTTTTGAGCAACCTGTGGCTAGCATCCTAGTTTGCTCTTTGATTTTCATTGAGTTATTAGTCTCTGGTGTTTGTTTAGCGTCTTAAAAAGACATTTGAGAAGATTAGAAACAGTTCTCTCTTTCCTCCTAGTATAATGATTGGTAGGAAGGGAGAGAAAAGATGAAATCAATGAGAATCTTATTTTTGTTAGCTTTAATTCAAATCAGTTTGAGTAGCTGTTTCCTATGGAAAGAATGCATCTTGTCCTTTAAACAAAGTACAGCTTTTTTCATCGGAAGTATGGTCTTCGTTTCAGGAATCTGTGCTGGAGTAAATTATCTTTATACCCGTAAGCAAGAAGTCCATAGTGTCCTAGCCAGTAAGCAGTCAGTGAAGCTTTTTTACAGTATGTTACTCTTAATTAATTTGTTAGGAGCTGTCCTTGTTTTGTCAGACAACCTGTTCATTAAAAATACACTGCAGCAAGAATTAGTTGACTTTTTATTGCCATCCTTTTTCTTTCTATTTGGGCTAGATTTGCTGATTTTTTTACCCTTAAAAAAATACATGCGTGATTTGCTTGCTATGCTAGATAGAAAAAAGACAGTGTTGGTGACTATTTTAGCAACACTTCTCTTCTTAAGAAATCCAATGACCATTGTCTCTCTTTTGATTTATATTGGACTGGGTTTGTTTTTTGCAGCCTATCTTGTCCCAAATTCGGTTAAAAAGGAAGTTTCCTTTTATGGTCATATTTTCCGAGATCTTGTATTGGTCATTGCTACACTCATTTTCTTTTAAAGAAAGTCTGTTTTTATGGATGTTATGATGGTAATACTCTTCGAAAATAAAATTCAAACCGCGTCAACGTCGCCTTGCCGTACTCAAGTACAGCCTGCGGCTAGTTTCCTAGTTTGCTCTTTGATTTTCATTGAGTATAAGTTTAGCAGGAAAATAGACACAAAAGAAAAGTTTTTGGTATAATAAGAATATGTACACAAAAAATGAAGAAGAGCTACAAGCCTTAGGGGAGCGTTTGGGTCATTTATTAGAAAAGAATGATGTTTTAATCTTAACTGGAGAACTGGGTGCAGGTAAAACGACCTTTACTAAAGGACTTGCAAAAGGATTACAGATTTCTCAAATGATTAAAAGTCCCACCTATACTATCGTAAGAGAGTATGAAGGCAGACTGCCACTTTATCACCTAGATGTTTATCGTATAGAGGGGGATGCTGATTCTATCGACTTGGATGAATTTCTCTTTGGTGGAGGCGTGACTGTTATTGAGTGGGGGAATCTCTTAGGAGATGCCTTGCCAGATACTTATTTAGAGTTGGAAATTCTAAAAGAAGAAGACGGTCGCAGATTACATTTCCAAGCAAAGGGTTTGCGTGCAGAAAAACTCTTAGAGGAGCTTCGACATGGAGTATGAATTGCTCATTAGAGAAGCAGAGCCTAAAGATGCAGCTGAATTAGTGGCCTTTTTAAATCGTGTGAGTTTGGAGACAGATTTTACCAGCTTAGACGGAGATGGTATTCTCTTGACCAGTGAGGAGATGGAAATATTCCTCAACAAGCAAGCTAGTTCGGACAATCAGATAACCTTACTTGCATTCTTAAATGATAAAATTGCTGGTATTGTAAATATTACAGCTGACCAGCGCAAGAGAGTCCGTCATATTGGAGATCTCTTTATTGTGATTGGAAAAAGATATTGGAATAATGGCTTGGGAAGTTTGTTGCTAGAAGAAGCGATAGAGTGGGCACAAGCAAGTGGCATTCTGCGTCGTCTCCAACTGACTGTCCAAACTCGTAATCAAGCAGCAGTCCATCTTTATCAAAAGCATGGCTTTGTCATTGAAGGTCGCCAAGAGCGTGGAGCATATATAGAAGAAGGGAAATTTATCGATGTTTACTTGATGGGTAAACTGATCGATTAGTAGAAATATGGTTAAAAAAATTATTGGAATGGTGCTGGCTTTACTTTCTGTAACTGTAGTAGGAGCAGGTATTTTTGCTTATACTATTTATCAACAAGGGACAGAAACCTTAGCTAAAACCTATAAAAAAATCGGCGAAGAAACCAAGGTTATTGAAGCGACTGAACCTCTAACCATTCTGTTAATGGGAGTGGACACCGGAAATGCTGAACGAACTGAAACTTGGGTCGGTAGAAGTGATAGCATGATCTTGATGACAGTGAATCCTAAAACGAAAAAAACAACGATGATGAGTTTAGAGCGGGATATTCTGACCCGCATTGAATCAGGGAATGGTCAGGCTCATGAAGCGAAACTGAATTCAGCATATGCAGATGGTGGAGCAGAGCTTGCTATAGAAACCATTCAAAAAATGATGAATATCCATATTGATCGCTATGTGATGGTCAATATGAAAGGGTTGCAAAAACTAGTGGATGCAGTAGGTGGTATTACAGTCAATAATACCCTAGGTTTCCCAATTTCTATCAGTGACCAAGAAGAATTTAATACCATTTCTATCGGTGTTGGGGAGCAACATATTGGGGGAGAAGAAGCCCTAGTCTATGCACGAATGCGTTACCAAGATCCTGAGGGGGATTATGGTCGTCAAAAACGTCAACGTGAAGTTATTCAAAAAGTCATGGAAAAAGCTCTCAGTTTAAATAGCGTTGGTCATTATCAAGAGATTCTAAAAGCTTTGAGTGACAATATGCAGACCAATATTGATTTGTCTGCAAAAAGTATCCCTAACTTGCTAGGCTATAAAGATTCATTTAAAACCATTGAAACTCAGCAGTTGCAGGGTGAAGGAGAGATGCTTCAAGGTGTTTCTTACCAGATTGTTTCGAGAGCCCATATGTTGGAAATGCAAAATCTACTCCGACGTTCTTTGGGACAAGAAGAAGTCACTCAGCTTGAAACCAATGCGGTCTTATTTGAAGATTTATTTGGACGAGCACCTGTTGGTGATGAAGATAATTAACTTTTGATACAAATAAAAAATCAATCGTGGGAAAATTCCTGCGATTTTTTCAAAAAAATACGAATAGATAGGTAGGAGGAAACATGAAAGCAGAAATCATTGCTGTTGGAACAGAGATTTTGACAGGACAGATTGTCAACACCAATGCTCAGTTTTTGTCGGAAAAACTAGCTGAGATTGGAGTGGACGTATATTTTCAGACGGCTGTAGGAGACAATGAAGCTCGTCTCTTGTCTTTACTTGAGATTGCCAGTCAACGTAGCAGTTTGGTGATTTTGACAGGCGGTTTGGGGCCGACTGAGGACGATTTGACCAAACAAACTCTGGCTAAATTTTTAGGGAAAGCATTAGTCTTCGATCCTCAGGCACAGGAGAAGTTGGATGTCTTTTTTGCCCAGAGACCAGACTATGCCCGAACACCGAATAACGAAAGACAAGCTCAAATTGTAGAAGGAGCGACTTCACTACCGAATGAAACAGGACTGGCTGTGGGAGGAATATTGGAAGTCGATGGAGTGACCTGCGTTGTCCTTCCAGGTCCACCAAGTGAATTGAAACCCATGGTCTTAAACCACCTTCTACCCAAGTTAATGACAGGAAGCAAGCTATATTCTCGAGTTCTTCGTTTCTTTGGGATTGGCGAGAGCCAGCTGGTGACGATTTTGGCTGATTTGATTGATAATCAGACCGATCCTACCTTGGCACCTTATGCCAAGACAGGAGAGGTAACCCTGCGTCTGTCAACAAAGGCTAGCAGTCAAGAAGAGGCGAATCAAGTGCTGGATATTTTGGAACATCAAATTTTGGATCGCCAGACCTTTGAAGCTCTTTCTTTACGAGACCTTTGTTATGGTTATGGGGAAGAGTCCAGCTTGGCCAGTATCGTAGTAGGAGAACTGAAAAAGCAAGGAAAAACCATCACGGCAGCAGAGAGTTTGACAGCAGGGCTTTTCCAAGCAACTGTGGCGGATTTTTCGGGTGCTTCAAGTATATTTAAGGGTGGTTTTGTAACCTATAGCTTGAAGGAAAAATCAAAGATGTTGGATATTCCTGTCAAGGATTTGGAAGAGCAGGGTGTGGTGTCTGAATTTACAGCTCAGAAGATGGCTGAGCAGGCACGAATCAAGACCCAGTCTGATTATGGTATTAGTTTGACTGGAGTGGCAGGACCAGATAGCCTAGAAGGGCACCCAGCTGGGACAGTCTTCATAGGCTTGGCACAGGAGCAAGGAACTGAGGTTATCAAGGTGAATATTGGAGGCAGAAGTCGAGCAGATGTACGTCACATTGCGGTTATGCATGCCTTTAACCTAGTTCGCAAGGCTTTATTAAGTGACTAACTTTTGATATAATAGTAGATAGGTCTGAGGACCATTAGAATGTAGGAGAATAGAATGGCGAAAAAACCAAAAAAATTAGATGAAATTTCAAAAAAATTCGGGGCTGAACGTGAAAAAGCCTTGAATGACGCTCTTAAACTGATTGAGAAAGACTTTGGTAAAGGATCAATCATGCGTTTGGGTGAACGTGCCGAGCAAAAGGTGCAAGTGATGAGCTCAGGTTCCTTGGCTCTTGACATTGCCCTTGGTTCAGGTGGTTATCCTAAGGGACGTATCATTGAAATTTATGGACCAGAGTCATCTGGTAAGACAACAGTTGCCCTTCATGCAGTTGCACAAGCGCAAAAGGAAGGTGGGATTGCAGCCTTTATCGATGCGGAACATGCCCTTGATCCAGCTTATGCTGCGGCCCTTGGTGTTAATATTGACGAATTGCTCTTGTCACAACCAGACTCAGGAGAGCAAGGTCTTGAGATTGCAGGAAAATTGATTGACTCAGGTGCAGTTGACCTTGTCGTGGTCGACTCAGTTGCGGCCCTTGTCCCTCGTGCAGAAATTGATGGAGATATCGGAGATAGCCACGTTGGTTTGCAGGCTCGTATGATGAGCCAGGCTATGCGTAAACTTGGTGCTTCTATCAATAAAACCAAAACAATTGCCATCTTTATCAACCAATTGCGTGAAAAAGTTGGAGTGATGTTTGGAAATCCAGAAACAACACCTGGTGGACGTGCTCTGAAATTCTACGCATCAGTCCGTTTGGATGTTCGTGGAAGCACGCAAATCAAGGGAACTGGTGACCAAAAAGATACCAATGTCGGTAAAGAAACTAAAATCAAGGTTGTGAAAAACAAGGTAGCTCCACCATTTAAGGAAGCCTTCGTTGAAATCATGTACGGAGAAGGGATTTCTAAGACTGGTGAACTCTTGAAAATCGCAAGCGATTTGGATATCATCAAAAAAGCAGGGGCTTGGTACTCTTACAAGGATGAGAAAATCGGGCAAGGTTCTGAAAATGCTAAGAAATACTTGGCAGATAACCCAGAAATCTTTGATGAAATTGACCATCAAGTCCGTGTTCAATTTGGTTTGATTGATGGAGAAGAAGCTTCTGTAGAAGGTGTTGAAACTAAAAAAGATGAAGCAGTTCAAGCAGATTCTGTGAATGAAGAAGTCACACTTGACCTAGGTGATGAACTTGAAATCGAAATTGAAGAATAAGCTATTAAAGTAGTGGAGAAATCCACTGCTTTTTCGTTGCCTAGTTCTGGTTTTCAGCTCGCGCATCGTTTGCTGTTTCTTGTAGCTCCACTATAAAGCTGATATAATAGCCTTATGAATAAAAAACGAACAGTGAACCTGATACATGGTCCGATTCTTCCTTCGCTTTTGAGTTTTGCCTTCCCAATCTTGCTATCAAATATTTTTCAACAGCTCTATAACACTGCTGATGTCTTGATTGTTGGACGTTTTCTTGGACAAGACTCCTTGGCTGCAGTAGGGGCGACGACAGCGATTTTTGACCTGATTGTAGGTTTTACTCTTGGTGTTGGCAATGGCATGGGAATTGTCATTGCCCGCTATTATGGAGCTCAGAATTTCACTAAAATCAAGGAGGCAGTAGCAGCCACCTGGATTTTAGGTGCTCTTTTGAGCATTCTAGTGATGCTGCTGGGCTTTCTTGGATTGTATCCACTCTTGCAATACCTGGATACCCCTGCAGAAATTCTTCCCCAGTCCTATCAATATATTTCTATGATTGTGACTTGTGTTGGTGTCAGCTTTGCTTATAATCTTTTTGCAGGCTTGTTGCGGTCCATTGGGGACAGTCTAGCTGCGCTTGGATTTCTGATTTTCTCTGCTCTGGTTAATGTGGTTCTGGATCTCTATTTTATTACGCAATTGCATCTTGGAGTCCAATCCGCGGGACTTGCTACCATTATTTCCCAAGGCTTATCAGCGGTTCTCTGCTTTTATTATATTCGTAAAAGTGTGCCAGAACTCTTGCCACAGTTTAAACATTTCAAATGGGACAAGGCCTTGTATGCGGATCTTTTGGAGCAAGGTTTGGCTATGGGCTTGATGAGTTCAATTGTATCTATCGGCAGTGTGATTTTACAGTCTTCTGTTAATACCTTTGGTGCTGTAATTATTAGTGCCCAGACGGCGGCTCGCCGCATTATGGCTTTCGCCCTTCTTCCCATGACCGCTATTTCCGCTTCGATGACGACCTTTGCTTCTCAGAATTTAGGAGCTAAGCGACCAGACCGCATTGTTCAAGGACTTCGAATCGGCAGTCGTTTAAGTATATCCTGGGCAGTTTTTGTTTGTAGCTTCCTCTTTTTTGCCAGTCCAGCCTTGGTTTCCTTCTTGGCTAGTTCGACGGATAGCTATTTGGTAGAAAATGGTAGTCTCTATCTGCAAATCAGCTCAGCCTTTTATCCAATTTTGAGTCTCTTGTTGATTTATCGGAATTGTTTGCAGGGTTTGGGGCAAAAGATCCTTCCTCTGGTTTCTAGCTTTATCGAACTAATCGGGAAAATCGCTTTTGTGGTCATGATTATCCCTTGGGCAGGCTATAAGGGAGTTATTCTTTGTGAACCCCTCATCTGGGTTGCCATGACAGTTCAACTGTACTTTTCGCTTTTCCGTCACCCCTTGATAAAAGAAGGCAAGGAAATCTTGGCAGCCAAAGTGTCATCCTAGCTTGATTTACTGAATAAAATCTATTTCCTCTAGTGAAAATCGAAAAAACTTGTGCTGTCATCTTTAGTTTGGTCTTGAAAATAGTTTAACAGACTTTTGACTTCTTTTATATGATATAATAAGGTATAGCATTTATGAAAAGGACATATAGAGACTGTAAAATATACTTTTGAAAAGCTTTTTAGTTTGGGGTGTTGTTGTAGATAGAATGCAGACCTTATCAGTCCTATTTACAATGTCAAAATAGTGCGTTTTGAAGTTCTATCTACAAGCCTAATCGTGACTAGGATTGTATTCTTTATGAGGTAGAAATAAAGGAGTTTCTAGCTCTGGATTGTAAAAAATAAGTTGTTTTAATTGATAAGGAGTAGAATATGGAAATTGATGTGAGTAAATTAAGAACAGATTTGCCTCAAGTTGGCGTGCAACCATATAGGCAAGTCCATGCCCATTCCACAGGGAACCGTAACTCAACGGTTCAAAATGAGGCTGACTACCATTACAGAAAAGATCCTGAATTGGGCTTCTTTTCTCACGTAGTCGGTAATGGTCGTATTATGCAGGTAGGACCTGTTGATAATGGTGCCTGGGACGTTGGGGGCGGTTGGAATGCAGAAGGTTATGCACAAGTTGAACTGATTGAAAGCCATGAATCGAAAGAAGAGTTTCTGATTGACTATCGTCTCTATATCGAACTCTTGCGTAATCTAGCAGACGAGGCTGGGATACCGAAAACACTTGATACAGATGACTTGGCAGGTATCAAGACACACGAATATTGCACCAATAACCAACCTGACAACAACTCAGATCATGTTGACCCTTATCCTTATCTTGCCAATTGGGGTATTAGCCGTGAGCAGTTTAAGCAGGATATTGAAAACGGCTTGACGATTGAAGCAGGATGGCAACAGAACGATGCTGGCACCTGGTATGTACACTCAGATGGTTCTTATCCAAAAGATAAGTTTGAGAAAGTCAATGGTACCTGGTATTACTTTGACGGTTCAGGATATATGCTTGCAGACCGCTGGAAGAAGCACACAGACGGCAACTGGTACTGGTTTGACCAGTCAGGCGAAATGGCGACAGGCTGGAAGAAAATCGCTGAGAAGTGGTACTATTTCGATGGAGAAGGTGCTATGAAAACAGGCTGGGTCAAATATAAGGAGACTTGGTACTATCTTGATAGTCAAAATGGGGATATGGTTTCCAATGCCTTTGTCAAATCAAATGATGGCTGGTATTACCTTAAAGAGGATGGCACGATAGCAGACAGACCAGAATTTACAGTCGAGCCTGAAGGCTTGATAACAGTAAAATAATAATGGAATGTCTTTCAAATCAGAACAGCGCATATTATTAGGTCTTGAAAAAGCTTAATAGTATGCGTTTTCTTGTGGAGATATTTCCTTCAATTTTTGCTACTATATTAAATAAAAATCAAAAATCAAAAATCAAAAATCAAACTAGAAAGTTATGCTCAAATAAAATCTAAATTTGACAATGTAAACCGAGTCGGATAGCTTTAAGTACTGTTTTGAGGTTGAAGATACGATTTTTGATAGGAACTCATCAAATAGGTTTACTATCATCACTTTTGGATTTTTAAGCAGCATCAATAAATTGCTTTCTTGTTTTGTCATAATTTTTTTATTTAAAAAATTGACTTTATGACAAGAGTGTGCTATTCTTTTTATGAGAGGTGTATGAATATGATAAATGTATGTGATGTTGGAAAAAGAATAAAAGAACTTAGACTATCTTCAAATCTTACTCAAGATAAGATTGCTGAATATTTGTCTTTGGATCAAAGCATGATTGCCAAAATGGAAAAAGGTGAAAGGAATATCACGTCGGATGTTATTGAGAAACTATCTGCCCTGTTTTGCTGTACGGTTGACTATCTTTTGTTTGGCGAACAAGCTGAACAACAGTGTGTAATATCGTTTAGAAAAAATAAAATAGTAGACCAAGATCTTAAAGTTTTAGCGAAAATCAATAAAATTGTATTGAATCAATTTGAGATAGATCAGCTATTGGAGACAAAATAAATGATTGATAAAATGGATTTAAGTAATAAAGCTTCAAATCTTAGAAAAAAGTTGGGAGCTGATGGTGAAGCGCCGATAGATATTTTTAAATTGGTACAAAAGATAGAAAATTTGACGCTGGTATTTTATGGACTCGGAAAGAATATTAGTGGAGTCTGTTATAAAGGAACTCAGTCCAGTCTCATTGTAATCAATTCAGACATGTCATTAGGAAGGCAAAGATTTTCTTTAGCACATGAACTGTATCATCTTTATTATGATGAGGTGAAGAAGAGTTCAGTCAGTCTTATCTTGATTGGTGAAGGAGATGAAACTGAAAGAAAAGCGGATCAGTTTGCTTCTTATTTTTTAATTTCCCCATCTTCACTGTATAGGATGGTTGAGGAAATCAGAGAAAATGCCAATAGAACTCATCTTGAAGTAGAAGATATTATAAAATTAGGTCAGTTTTACGGTATCAGTCATAAAGCTATGTTATATAGATTGAGGAATGATGGATACCTTGATGCAGAAGAAATTAAAAATATGGATATTAGTGTTATAGAGACAGCTTCAAGATTAGGCTATGATACAAGTTTATATCGTCCTTTGTCAGAAAGTAAAAAGGAAATGGTATTAGGACACTATATTAAATCGACTGAACAACTTTTAGAAAATAACAGAATTTCGCAAGGGAAGTATGAGGAACTGCTACTAGATGCTTTCAGATATGATATTGTATATGGGCTAGATGAAGAGGGGGAGTTGTCGTTTGACTAGTCGTGTATTTATTGATACAGATTGTATTTCAGCATTTTTATGGGTTGGCACTGAACATCTTTTAGAAAAGCTCTATTCGGGTAAAATTGTTATTCCACAAGAGGTGTATGATGAAATCAATATACCTACAATTCCCCATTTAAAATCTAGGATAGACCAGTTGGTAGCTAAGGGTTCAGCTGAGATTGTGAGCATAGACATTGGAACTGAAGAATACGCATTATATAGAGATTTAACAAGAAATCATGATAGTAACAAGGTTATTGGTAAGGGAGAAGCGGCTTCTATTTCCTTAGCGAAAAAGCATAATGGGATATTAGGAAGTAATAACCTAAGAGATGTTCAACCATATGTAGAAGAATTTTCTTTAGAACATATGACAACAGGAGATATACTGGTTGAAGCGTTTAAAGCGCAATTTATTACTGAACAAGAGGGCAATCATATCTGGAATAATATGCTTAAAAAGAGAAGGAAAATTGGGGCGGCTTCTTTTTCAGACTATCTTCGTGGAAGTGTTCATTAAAATAGACAAAAATAAATTTGGATAAATCGAACTCACTATTCAGGAGGCATATGAGCAATTCGAAGAAGAAAAGTGTCAAATTGAGCCTATAGGAGTAGAAATGAATTAGTAAGTCCTCCATAGTGGATGAGAAAAAGCTGTCCTTAAAGTTTCCCTGAACTATCAGTCGCATATTAAATGGATATGTAGGGTGATGTGAGAGGGGATAGCGAGTAGTTTTTGGTTATTTTGTCAAAAAACTTGTATTTTATCATACTGAATGATAAAATACAAGAAAAATAGTAGAATAAAGGAAAGCTTTTCTAAAATGTGTATCTCCCCACAGGATTCGTTCTTGTGGGATTTTTTTCGTTAAAGAAAGCGATAAATATTGACTTTTTTAAAGAAAGATGTCATAATTAAGTTGGAAAAAACGTAAAAGTATCACTTTTCTCGTTATCCCGACTCCCAAAACGTCGTTAAACCGCTCGGCAATCCATGGAGACATGGACACATAGTAGTAAGCACGCTATGTGGCTTGGCAGAGCTAAAAACTGTTCCCTTGCGATAAGCCTAATAAGCACAACATAGGGAGTTAGAGAAGCCGACTCTAATCATCCACTTTGGGCAGTAGTGAGAACTGCCCCGTGCTTTTTTTATTTTGAGAAAATATGGAGTTTGTCGTTGAAATTACTTGATTGTATTTTAGATTATCAAGAGAAATTCGATGGAAAAACATGTCAAGTATCAACGAATTATAAGCATTTAGAGACTTTCGAAGTAGATTTTTGCTTGACTGATTTACATCACTTATTTGGCTTGCACAAAATCACACGAGATTATGCTAGTCAAACAATACCTGCTATTCAAGCTGGTGTTTTTATTTTGGAAGAATATAAAAATAATCCCATGTACAATGATGTTATAGAAAGGATATCTTTGTATAGTTTTATCGGTGATATCTTCTATTCTAAGATAACAAGTTGTTGTATCCTAGCCAAAGATTTATCTAAAAACACTATGAAGTTGGACGTCATATTTTTTGAAGATAGAAACAAAAGATCCGCAATTTTAGGTTTACGAAGAGATAAAAGTGGAGTGTTTAAACCGGTTACTCTACATTTTACAAGCGCTAAGAAATATGCTAAAGTTCGTAAAACAGATGTGAAAGAAATTAAATGGTTATAAAAAAACTTTTCGCAGGCTTCGGCTTGCGTTTTTTTGTTTGATAAAATTAAAAAAATGTGCAAAAATAAGTAGAATTGAAAACAGGAAAAAACACCTCCTTTCGATTCGCCAAGCCTCTTCGTAAGGCAATGAGGGGGCGGAGAGACGCGCTCGTCAACAGAAGTATCTCATTGGAAATGTTGCTCACTTTTTTAGTGAGCTTTTTATTTAAGGAATAGGAATGAAAAATAAGAAGTTAAAATTATACTCAATGAAAATCTCATAAAACCCGTCAACGTCGCCTTGCCGTAGGTATCTTACTGACCAAGCTAGTGATGGACTTAGAATAGGTGATTTGGAGCGTCCTATTGGCTAGGAAATGCTGATCATAGTTCTTTGCTGAGGATAGGGGATTTTATCATTCAACACTCAACTGCTTGACCTAATTGATAGGAAGGGAATTACTATAAAATACTCAGGTTTTCATCATATATTTCGAAATATCTGTGTAATCAAAATGTAACAATAATGTAACATTTACACGTGAGACATCATGCATAAATAAATATAGCATAACTGTTGTTTCTCCATTAAAAAGAAAGCTGTATCAAAAGGTTTTATATGTCGGTGCATATATATATATATAATGTCGCTTTTTTCTTGCATTTCCTGATTCTATCTTATCAGCGAGAGGGTTGATTTGTATGTCAGAAATGTTACTATATAGTTGATATATTATCGTCTGTCGGCTTTTTGCGCGCTTTCTAAGCTTGGGGAAGCTCTCAGATGAGGGAAGGATTTATACTTATGTTTAGAAAAAGTAATAAGGATAACGGAGAGAAAATTTTCCGTTATTCTATTCGTAAATACCATTTTGGGGCTGCTAGTGTTGCGGTTGCGGCATTGATGTTTTTCGCAAATGGGGTTCAAGCGCAGGCACCTGCGGTATCTTCGGCAACAGCCAGTGATGTAGTTGCTGGACCTTCTGGAAACTCAGATGGGGATCCACAGAAGTCAGATGGGGAAGAGTCAGAGAAGGTCTCTCAGACTGAACCGTCGGCTGAGCTCCAGTCTACAGGAGAGTCAAACTCTCCAGAGACTAAAGCCGAGGACGCTAGTAAGGGACAGGAAACAGCTGGCCTTGTTCCTACCAAACCAGAGACGAAACCAGCTGCTCAAGAAACTTCTCAAGGAGGAGCAGTAAAAGAGCAAGACCAGCCTAGATCTGCCGCTGATAGGACAGTGGCAAAAAGTACCCAAGGCAATCTGCAAGCTTTGTTGGAAAAACTAACTCTTAGCTCCATGAAAGCGCTCCACGATGAAGTGGAAGCTGGGCTAGCAACAGCTAAGGCTGTCTTAGAAAATCCAAAAGCGACGCAAGCGCAAGTTGACGAACAAGTAAGAGCTATGGAAGAACTGACGAGCCGTGTCAATCAAGCCTTGAATCCGGTGTTACCAGACTCTTCCGTCTTAGAAGAAGCAGGTCCGGCAAATAATAAGCTTAGCGCTCCAGACGGAGCTATGACTGAGAGAGTAAGTAGCGGGAAGCGTCGTAAAAGAGGGGGAGTGATCGAGCCTGGAGCAGCTGCAAACCAAGTTAGTCCAACTGATGGAGGAAAGGAAATAGCACCTGAAGCTAGCTCTCAACCTACGCCACGAGAACTCCCAACCTACACCAATACGACAGAAGGTGAAAACGGCGTCTATGGACTAAAAGATGAATTGGAGAATATCGCCAAGGAACTCAGACGGTACGGAGCGTCAGAAGATAAAATCCAAGCAGCAAAAGCAGCAGCTGATAAGTTCAATGAAGCCTTTTCTAAGGGGGATACCATCAGCCAAGAAGATTTTGCCGCTGCCCTAGTCGACCTGAAAAAATCCCGAGACCTCATCGAAGGAGTGCTGGAAGAAAAATATGGTGAGGAAACTACAGCTGAAGGAGTAACTCCTCAACCACGTGATGGTGGCTACTCTGATTTTCGTAATGCTAACTATAGTGGAAGGTCTGCAAGGGCGGCAAGAGCTGGCGAAAACTACTCTCAGGACTTTACAACAGCTAGAGAAAGTTACTTTGAAAGGTCAGGTAACAAGGGAAACTCTCCTTATGATAAGTATACTTATGTGTTCTTCTCAGACAGACGTCCGAGAAATGAAGCGACGGCACCTGTATTAGAGGCTGAAAGGTATATTAAAGCGACAGTGACACCAACAGCTACTGGCTTCCGTTGGCTATTTGAGGTTAATGGAGGGCATAGGATGATGCCTGGGAATACTCAGGTCTGGTTTACTATACCTTCGGGTCAAACGTTCAAACGTAATTCAGATGGTTTGACCATAACAGAAAAAAGTGGAGGAAGTACATCTACGTCTCCAAATAGTAGTAGTATTTTAAATCTACTACAGCAACCCAGAGCACAATTTGGTAGGGTTACTAAAGGAACTCCTCAGGCTAGTGGTGTTAATAATAGGTTTGGATTTGATCCAATGCCAGCTGGAAGTCTAAACGATTTGGCAAGGAAAGGTCCTCGTGGGACTAACCCTTATGAAAGAAGGGCTGAAAGTCCGGAAAATCAAAAAATTTCAGATGAGAAGTTCAAGCAAATTAACTCGAGTTCGGGAGAGTTGTATTACTTTGAATTGGCGAATAATGATAAAAAATATACGTTTTCATTTGAAACTATTGGGAATAATGATATTAAAAAGTTGGACTATGCTGTTGGTTTGAGAGGGAGAGAAGGGAGAGAACTGTTTCTGGTAAACCAATGGCATAGTAGAACATATGTCGAGGCAAAAGGTGATGCCAAGGATGAAATAGAGCAAGCTAGACAACGTAAAAATGCTAGTCTTGGTAAGAATGGAAACCTTTCGTCTGTAGAGCGAAATAGCGCCACTAGTAAAGTTGATATTTATGCAAGAGAGGCTACACGCGAGATTGAAAATGCCGACAACCTTATTAAGGTGGATGATGCCTTGCAAAAGGGATTGGATAATATCAACGGCGTGAATCCAGTAGGGAAAGAGAACGCCCTCAAAGCCGTTGATGAAGCGAAGAAAGCGAAAGACCAAGCCATCACGACGAACCAGAACTTGTCTGAGACAGAGAAGACCAAAGCGAAAGAAGCGGTTAAGACTGCGGCGGATCAAGCGAAGACTAAGATTAACAATGCAGGTGATCAGTCTACGGTAGACCAAGCTAAGTCAGAAGGTCTCCAAGGCATTCAGAATGTTAACCCAGTAGGGAAAGAGAACGCCCTCAAAGCCGTTGATGAAGCGAAGAAAGCGAAAGACCAAGCCATCACGACGAACCAGAACTTGTCTGAGACAGAGAAGACCGAAGCGAAAGAAGCGGTTAAGACTGCGGCGGATCAAGCGAAGACTAAGATTAACAATGCAGGTAATCAGTCTACGGTAGACCAAGCTAAGAACGACGGCTTAAGCGCCCTCGATAAAATTCTTGAAAATCTTTCTGATCGTATTAACCAAGGAAATTCATCCACACCAAGTAATGGTGGCAACCAAGCAGGTTCAGACAGTAGAGGGGATACGGCTAGTCAAGGAGACAGACCAGCTCCATCTGATGATGGCGGTCAAGGTGATGCAAATAACCAAGGTGATGCAAATAACCAAGATCAGCCTACTACTCCAAGCACTCCAGCTCATTCAGAAGATTCGACGGATCAAGCTACTGGTTCATCTGCTCAACAGAGGGGAACAGGAAATGCGACAGCACCAGAGTCTCCACAAGGGCTATCTGAAAGTTCTGTGACGGCTCCAACCCGTAGTCGTAGAAGTGTAGCTTTCGCTGGAGGCGCTCAATCGAGTCAAGAGAAACAGGTTGATAAATCAGTCTTAAGAGATTTGATTCAAGACTTGGAAACTCGTTTGAAAGACTTGGATGGTATTGATCAATCTGTCATCGACGCTGCGAAGGTCATTCTCGGAGAGGGTCAAGAAGCCCTTAGAAATGCTGACTTGACAGAGGCAGGCTTGAAAGAGAT
>NZ_JBBJZY010000008.1:0-84535 GCF_038148955.1 Streptococcus pseudopneumoniae | reverse complement strand
TCTTCTAGGAGCTCTCCTCTTTGCAGTAGCTCGTAAAAAATCCTCTCAACTAGATAAGCTTTCAAGAGAATTGCACCAGCTTGTAGTTGAGCTAGAGGCTAGCGACAAGGATAAAAAAGTTCTAAACAAGGCTAAGAAATTAGCTGATGAAGCACGACTCTTTGTAGATAGTCATCAAAAAGATTCTCAAAAAGAAGCAGAACTAATTTCTGAAATCAAGACTGTTCTCAGTCAACTCAAAGAAGAAGTCTAGTTTTGAAGAAAACACTACTTTCAGAAACTGAGTGAGTAGCTTTGTAGCTATGATGAGGAAATAATAAAATCTCCAGATTAGGAACCATTAGTGAGTTCTCTAGTCTGGAGATTTTTAATATACTTCGTTATTGGGAGGTTACGTTTTTTTGATTTTTTACGAATAAATAGATGAGTAGAAAAAGAAATGGAGTTATTTATGAAAATTACAAACTATGAAATCTATAAGTTAAAAAAATCAGGTTTGACCAATCAACAGATTTTGAAAGTCCTAGAATATGGTGAAAATGTTGATCAAGAACTGTTGTTGGGTGATATTGCAGATATATCAGGTTGCCGAAATCCAGCTGTTTTTATGGAACGTTATTTTCAGATAGACGATGCGCATTTGGAGAAGGAGTTTCAAAAATTTCCATCTTTCTCTATTTTAGACGACTGTTATCCTTGGGATCTAAGTGAAATTTATGATGCACCTGTGCTTTTATTTTACAAGGGCAATCTGGATCTCTTGAAATTTCCAAAGGTGGCGGTTGTGGGTAGTCGCGCTTGTAGCAAACAGGGAGCTAAGTCAGTTGAAAAAGTCATTCAGGGTTTGGAAAATGAACTGGTTATTGTCAGTGGATTAGCCAAGGGAATTGACACAGCAGCTCATATGGCAGCTCTCCAGAATGGTGGAAAAACCATTGCAGTGATTGGAACAGGGCTGGATGTATTTTATCCTAAAGCCAATAAACGCTTGCAAGCCTACATCGGAAATGATCATTTGCTTCTCAGTGAATATGGACCTGGCGAACAACCTATGAAATTTCATTTTCCTGCCCGTAATCGCATCATTGCTGGACTTTGCCGTGGCGTGATTGTAGCAGAAGCTAAGATGCGCTCAGGTAGTCTCATTACCTGTGAGCGAGCAATGGAAGAAGGCCGCGATGTCTTTGCTATTCCAGGTAGCATTTTAGATGGACTATCAGACGGTTGCCATCATTTGATTCAGGAAGGGGCAAAATTGGTCACCAGTGGGCAAGATGTTCTTGCAGAATTTGAATTTTAAAAATGACCTAAGCTAGAATTCTGAGAAAAAATCAATTTCAAGATAAAATGAAGTAAATATCCCCACAATAAAACGCATAGTATCAGTTTTTTTCATCACTTGATATTATGCGTTTTTTCTAAGTGAATCAGTAGAGTGGAGGACTTTTCCCATAGGAAGGAAAGCAATTTAGTGTAATTGAGAAAGGAGAAATGATTGTGATTGATGTTGGCTAGGTTATTTTCAATGATTCCTACCGTCTCAAATCTTGTCAGTAAGGAAAAATAAAGCTTTCAAGAGTAGAGATTACAAGGCTTGTTTAAGAAAGAATTCAAAGACCTTGACAGATAAAAATAAAATGGTTATTATAAAAAATGGTCTGAAATTGATGATGATAGTCTTGGAAAATCTTTTTAAATCATCTCAGCTTTGCCTTGCTGTGTTTTGAGCAAGCTACGGTGAGATTCCGAGTTTGATTTTCATTTACTAGAAATGAAACTGATGAGAGATAGCAGTAGACATTTGCGTCAGGATATGATGGAAAATGATAAAAAGACCTCATGAGATTGGCATATCAGACTACTAAAGTATTGAGTTTGTTAGAATTTTATACTCAATGAAAATCAAAGAGCAAACTAGGAAGCTAGCCGCAGGTTGCTCAAAGCACTGCTTTGAGGTTGTAGATAAGACTGACGAAGTCAGTTACATATATCTACGGCAAGGTAAAGCTGACGTGGTTTGAAGAGATTTTCGAAGAGTATTAGCGACTAGTTAGCTAGGAAAGGAAGACATTTGTGACAAATAATAAACTGTATTCGTTGGTAGAATTTAGAAATAAAATATATGAAGAATTAGAACTCTCCAGAAGTGATTTAGCGATTTTGCTATGTGCCATGCTTATCGCCTCTATCGGATTAAATATGGATTCGACTCCCGTGATTATTGGAGCCATGTTAATTTCTCCTTTGATGACACCTATTCTGGGGGTGGGGCTCTCTCTAGCTATATTTGATTTTAAATTGTTAAGAAAATCTTTTAAAATATTAGCTATTCAAATTCTTGCCAGTTTAATAGCTTCAACACTTTATTTTTATCTTTCTCCCATTTCGTATGCTAGTTCGGAGATTGTTGCTAGAACCTCTCCGACTATTTGGGATGTTCTCATTGCTTTTGTAGGAGGGATAGCTGGTATTATTGGTGCTAGGAAAAAAGAGACCAATAATATTGTCCCTGGTGTCGCTATTGCAACTGCCTTGATGCCTCCTCTTTGTACAGTAGGTTATGCTATTGCTTCTGCTAATCTAAAATTTATCATAGGCTCCTCTTACCTATTCCTCATCAATTGTAGCTTTATTGTCATTGCGACTTATATAGGTGTCAGGTTGATGATGGTTAAGAAACACTATTTTAGAGATAATGAAGAAGACTCTAAAATGCGCAGGATTTTGCTTCTAGTTGCTGTTTTGCTGATGATTCCGAGTTTCATCTCTGCAACGACTTTAGTCAGAGAAACGTTGAAAAAAGAGTCCCTTAATAAATTTATATCAGAGCAGTTTCAGGGGCATAATATTTTGAAAAAAACCTATTCTAAAAAGACTCATACTCTAAAGCTAACCATTTCAGGAAATTATTTGACAGAAGAAGAGCTTGATATGATTTCCAGTAAGAGGGGGGACTATGGTTTAAGTGATGTTTCTGTTCAAGTTTCCCAATTGTCTGATTCAGAACAACTTAGCAAGGAAGAACTGGTGGAGTATTTCTTCCAGTATATCAAGGATAAGGAAGCGAAAGAAAAGGAAAAAGCTAATAAATTTGATACAGAGTCTGAGGAACAATAATTTCTTGAGAATAGCTGGTTTTTCTCGTGAGTCTTCTATGTATATCAAAGGAAGATTGTGGTCTTAAGTATAAACTTTTCTTCTATTATAGTAGCTAAGTCTTGACAGGGTTCAAAAAATGGTTTACACTTTATAAAGTTTATTACTTTGAAAAGGTGTGATACTGTGGCTACGGCAACAAAAAAGAAAAAATCAACAGTTAAAAAAAATCTAGTCATCGTGGAGTCGCCTGCTAAGGCCAAGACGATTGAAAAATACCTAGGCAGAAACTACAAGGTTTTAGCCAGTGTCGGGCATATCCGTGATTTGAAGAAATCTAGTATGTCCGTCGATATTGAAAATAATTATGAACCGCAATATATCAATATCCGAGGAAAAGGCCCTCTTATCAATGACTTGAAAAAAGAAGCTAAAAAAGCTAATAAAGTTTTTCTGGCGAGTGACCCGGACCGTGAAGGAGAAGCGATTTCTTGGCATTTGGCCCACATTCTCAACTTGGATGAAAATGATGCCAACCGTGTGGTCTTCAATGAAATCACCAAGGATGCGGTCAAAAATGCTTTTAAAGAACCGCGCAAGATTGATATGGACTTGGTCGATGCTCAACAGGCTCGTCGTGTCCTAGACCGCTTGGTGGGGTACTCGATTTCGCCTATTTTGTGGAAGAAGGTCAAGAAGGGCTTGTCAGCAGGTCGCGTTCAGTCTATTGCGCTTAAGTTAATCATTGACCGTGAGAATGAAATTAATGCCTTCCAACCAGAAGAATATTGGACAATTGATGCTGTCTTTAAAAAGGGAACCAAGCAATTTCAGGCTTCCTTCTATGGAGTGGATGGTAAAAAGCTGAAACTGACTAGCAATGATGAGGTCAAGGAAGTATTGTCTCGTCTGACTAGTAAAGACTTTTCAGTAGATCAGGTGGATAAGAAAGAGCGCAAACGCAATGCTCCATTACCCTATACCACTTCATCTATGCAGATGGATGCTGCCAATAAAATCAATTTCCGTACTCGAAAAACCATGATGGTTGCCCAACAGCTTTATGAAGGGATTAATATTGGTTCTGGTGTGCAAGGTTTAATTACCTATATGCGTACCGATTCGACTCGTATCAGTCCAGTGGCGCAAAATGAGGTAGCAAGCTTCATTACGGACCGTTTTGGTAGCAAGTATTCTAAGCACGGTAGCAAGGTCAAAAATGCTTCTGGAGCTCAGGATGCCCACGAGGCTATTCGTCCGTCTAGTGTCTTTAATACACCTGAAAGTATTGCTAAGTATTTGGACAAGGATCAGCTCAAGCTTTATACCCTTATCTGGAATCGTTTTGTAGCGAGTCAGATGACAGCTGCTGTCTTTGATACCATGGCTGTTAAATTGTCTCAAAATGGGGTTCAATTTGCTGCCAATGGTAGTCAGGTTAAGTTTGATGGTTATCTTGCCATTTATAATGATTCTGACAAGAATAAGATGTTACCAGATATGGCTGTTGGAGATGTGGTTAAGCAGGTTAATAGCAAACCAGAGCAACATTTCACTCAACCGCCTGCTCGTTATTCTGAAGCGACACTGATCAAGACCTTGGAGGAAAATGGGGTTGGCCGTCCATCAACTTACGCACCAACCATTGAAACTATTCAGAAACGTTACTATGTTCGCCTTGCAGCCAAACGTTTTGAACCGACAGAGCTGGGAGAAATTGTCAACAAGCTCATCGTTGAATATTTCCCAGATATCGTGAATGTGACCTTCACAGCTGAAATGGAAGGCAAGCTGGATGATGTCGAAGTCGGAAAAGAGCAGTGGCAACGTGTCATTGATGCCTTTTACAAACCATTCTCTAAAGAAGTGGCCAAGGCTGAAGAAGAAATGGAAAAAATCCAAATCAAGGATGAACCAGCTGGATTTGACTGTGAAGTGTGTGGCAGTCCAATGGTCATTAAACTTGGTCGATTTGGTAAGTTCTACGCTTGTAGCAATTTCCCAGATTGCCGTCATACCCAAGCAATCGTGAAAGAGATTGGTGTTGAGTGTCCAAGTTGTCATCAGGGACAAATCATTGAGCGTAAAACAAAACGTAACCGCCTTTTCTATGGTTGCAATCGCTATCCAGAATGTGAATTTACCTCTTGGGACAAGCCTGTTGGGCGTGACTGTCCAAAATGTGGCAACTTCCTCATGGAGAAAAAAGTTCGTGGTGGTGGCAAGCAGATTGTATGTAGTAAGGGTGACTACGAAGAAGAAAAGATTAAATAAGAAGAGAGTCCTGAAAGTGAATTTCAGGCTCTTTTTGATTAGTGCTTGACAAAATTCATCATTGTATGCGAAACTAGAAGAAGATTATTTTAATTAGGAGTAGTTATGCGTATTATTTATCTTATTATTGGTTTTTTATCACTAGCCTTGGCTATTGTTGGGGTAGTTTTACCTTTGTTGCCCACAACTCCCTTTCTTTTGTTGTCTATTGCTTGTTTCTCCAGAAGTTCCAAGCGCTTCGAAGACTGGCTTTATCATACTAAGCTCTATCAAGCATATGTAGCTGATTTTCGTGAGACTAAGTCTATTGCGCGTGAACGTAAGAAAAAAATCATCGTTTCTATCTACATCTTGATGGGAATTTCCATTTATTTTGCCCCTCTTTTACCAGTCAAAATCGGTCTGGGTGCTTTGACCATCTTTATCACTTATTATCTCTTCAAGGTTATTCCAGACAAAGAATAAATAAAATTTGTAACTATTTCCCTTGATAAAATTGAAAGCATATTTACAACAATATGATATAATAAATTCAAAGTAATCTTCAAGGAGAATCAAATGATTTACGAATTTTGTGCTGAAAATGTGACCTTACTTGAAAAAGCGATGCAGGCTGGAGCTCGTCGAATCGAACTCTGTGATAATCTAGCAGTGGGAGGAACAACACCAAGCTATGGAGTGACCAAGGCAGCTGTTGAACTGGCAGCTAACTACGATACGACCATCATGACCATGATTCGTCCACGTGGTGGCGACTTTGTCTACAATGACCTAGAAATTGCTATCATGCTAGAAGACATTCGGTTGGCTGCTCAGGCTGGAAGTCAAGGGGTTGTATTTGGGGCTTTAACTGCTGATAAGAAGTTGGATAAGACTAATCTGGAGAAGTTAATTGCTGCGTCAAAAGGAATGGAAATTGTCTTTCATATGGCCTTTGATGAATTGAGCGAAGAAGACCAGTTAGAAGCTATTGACTGGCTCAGCCAAGCTGGAGTAACTCGTATCTTAACTCGTGCTGGTGTGTCTGGCGATTCCTTAGAAAAACGTTTTGCTCACTATCACAGAATTTTGGAACATGCTAAAGGTAAGATTAAAATTCTACCAGGTGGGGGGATTGACCTTGACAACCGTCAAACCTTTATCGATCAGCTAGGCGTGACACAATTGCACGGAACCAAGGTTGTCTTTTAAAAAATAGAAAGGAACTGCTAGCTTTTGATAGCAGTTTTCACTTATGTTTGAAATTTTTAAATCCTATCAGTTTAATCAAGAAAAGGCTCGTGCCTATGGTTTTGTAAAAAATGGGGAAGTCTGGACCAATAGTTGCCAGATTTTGGAGGGTGACTTTGTCATGGTTTTGTCCATCACCGCTGATAATGTGCGTTTTCAGGTCTTTGATCAGGAAATGGGTGACCTCTATCCTCAAGTTCATATGGAAAGTATGACAGGAAGTTTTGTTGCAAGTGTCCGTGAGGCTTGTCTGGAGATTCTCTACCAGATTCGGAAGGCTTGTTTTGATGTGCAGGATTTTATCTGTCCTCAGACTAAGAGAATCATGGCTCAGATTCAGGAAAAGTATGGTAATCAGTTGGAGTATTTGTGGGAGAAATCGCCTGATACGGCAGTCTTAAGACACGAAGGCAATAAAAAGTGGTATGCCGTCTTGATGAAAATCTCTTGGGATAAGCTGGAAAAGGGCAGAGAAGGTTTAGTCGAAGCAGTCAATCTCAAACACGACCAAGTAGCGGACTTGCTTTCACAAAAGGGCATCTATCCAGCTTTTCATATGAACAAACGCTACTGGATTAGTGTGGCTTTTGATGATACTTTGTCAGATGAAGAAGTACTGGAATTGATAGAAAGAAGCTGGAATTTAACTTCTAAAAAATGAAATATTTCAAGGATTTTCAATAACTTTCAATTAGCTAAATATTCTATACTGAAGAAATTTTCAGAAAATATTTGATTTTTTCTTGACAAGTACTTTTGCCTATGCTAAAATACTAAACAAGATATCAAACGAAGGAGAAAGTCAAACATGAAAACAGCTAAGTTTAATCAATTCGCTTTGTTGTTGAGGTACTCGGGCTAGTGCAAAAAGCATTAGTCCTGTTTGGCTTACCAAGCGGGAGTAAATCAACATCTCGCTTGGATTTCTAAGCGAGATGTTTTTTTAAAACCACATTTGGAAAAGGGGAAATCTTATGAGAACAGTTGAATTTCTAGATACCAGCCTTCGGGATGGAGAACAGACACCTGGTGTTAATTTTTCAATCAAGGAAAAAATTGCCATTGCAAGGCAGCTGGAGAAATGGGGTATTTCAGCCATTGAAGCCGGTTTTCCAGCGGCTAGCCCAGACTCATTTACAGCAGTGCAGGAGATTGCTAAGGCCTTGAAGAAAACAGCGGTGACTGGATTAGCGCGTTCGGTCAAGTCTGATATTGATGCTTGTTATGAGGCCCTCAAGGACGCCAAGTATCCACAGGTTCATGTCTTTATTGCTACCAGTCCCATTCACCGCAAGTATAAGCTCAATAAGAGCAAGGAAGAGATTTTGGAAGCTATCAAGGAGCATGTTTCTTATGCCCGTTCTAAGTTTGAAGTGGTCGAATTCTCTCCTGAGGATGCGACTAGAACAGAGTTGGATTTCCTCTTACAAGTTGTTCAAACAGCGGTTGATGCAGGGGCGTCTTATATCAATATCCCTGATACGGTTGGATTTACCACGCCAGAGGAGTACGGTGCTATCTTCAAATACTTGATTGAGAATGTCAAGACGGATCGTCAGATTATCTATTCGCCTCACTGCCACGATGACCTTGGAATGGCAGTGGCAAATAGCCTTGCTGCTGTCAAGAATGGTGCAGGACGTGTTGAAGGAACTATCAACGGTATTGGTGAGAGAGCTGGAAATGCTTCTTTGGAAGAAATAGCAGTTACTCTCAATATTCGCCAAGATTACTACCAAGCAGAAACCAGTATTGTCCTAAATGAGACCATCAATACGTCAGAAATGGTTTCTCGCTTCTCTGGTATTCCAGTTCCTAAAAACAAGGCTGTGGTTGGTGGCAATGCCTTCTCTCACGAATCTGGTATTCACCAAGACGGAGTCCTTAAAAATCCTCTTACTTATGAGATTATCACACCTGAATTGGTCGGTGTTAAGAGTAATAGTCTTCCGCTTGGAAAATTGTCTGGTCGCCATGCCTTTGTTGAGAAACTAAGAGAACTAGCCCTAGACTTTACAGAAGAGGACATCAAACCACTCTTCGCCAAGTTCAAGGCACTGGCCGACAAGAAACAAGAAATCACAGATGCAGATATTCGTGCTCTGGTAGCTGGAACCATGGTCGAAAACCCAGAAGGCTTCCACTTTGATGATTTACAACTTCAAACTCATGCAGATAATGACATCAAAGCGCTTGTTAGCCTAGCCAATATGGATGGTGAGAAGGTCGAATTTAATGCGACAGGGCAAGGTTCTGTTGAAGCAATCTTTAATGCTATCGATAAGTTCTTTAACCAATCCGTCCGCTTGGTATCCTATACTATTGATGCGGTGACAGATGGAATTGATGCCCAGGCTCGAGTCTTGGTCACTGTTGAAAACAGAGATACAGAAACCATCTTTAATGCAGTAGGGCTTGATTTCGATGTGCTGAAGGCTTCGGCTATTGCCTATATTAACGCTAATACCTTTGTTCAAAAAGAGAATGCTGGTGAGATGGGACGTAGCGTTTCCTATCGCGATATGCCTAGTGTGTAAAGGAGAAGGCTATGACAAAGAAAATAGTAGCTCTAGCAGGGGACGGAATTGGCCCAGAAATCATGGAGGCTGGTTTAGAGGTTCTGGAAGCTCTAGCTGAAAAAACAGGTTTTGACTATGAGATTGATAGAAGACCCTTCGGAGGTGCAGGTATTGATGCAGAGGGGCATCCCTTACCTGATGAAACCCTCAAGGCAAGTAGAGAAGCAGATGCTATTCTCCTAGCGGCTATCGGTAGTCCTCAGTATGATGGAGCAGCGGTTCGCCCTGAACAAGGCCTGCTGGCTCTCCGTAAGGAACTCAATCTCTATGCCAATATTCGCCCGGTAAAAATTTTTGACAGTCTTAAGCATTTGTCACCTCTCAAACCAGAACGAATTGCTGGTGTGGACTTTGTCGTGGTGCGTGAGTTGACAGGCGGGATTTACTTTGGAGATCATATCCTTGAAGAGCGCAAAGCGCGTGATATCAACGACTATAGCTATGAGGAAGTGGAGCGGATTATTCGTAAAGCCTTTGAAATTGCAAGAAATCGCAGAAAAATCCTTACTAGTATCGATAAGCAAAATGTTCTAGCGACCTCAAAACTCTGGCGGAAAGTAGCTGAGGAAGTCGCACAGGATTTCCCAGATGTAACCTTGGAGCACCAGCTAGTTGACTCAGCTTCCATGCTTATGATTACCAATCCTGCCAAGTTTGATGTTATCGTGACAGAGAATCTTTTCGGAGATATTCTATCTGATGAATCAAGCGTTCTATCTGGCACACTTGGGGTTATGCCATCAGCCAGTCATTCTGAAAAGGGACCAAGTCTCTATGAGCCCATTCACGGTTCAGCACCTGATATTGCTGGTCAAGGAATTGCCAATCCTATTTCCATGATTTTATCAGTGGCCATGATGTTGAGAGATAGCTTTGGTCGTTATGAGGATGCAGAGCGTATAGAGCGTGCTGTTGAGGCAAGTTTGGCAGCTGGTGTTTTAACAAGAGATATAGGTGGACAGGCTTCGACCAAGGAAATGACGGAAGCTATTATTGCAAGGTTATGAAGTTAGATGAAAAAATTACTCTTGCCCTCTTGATTTGGAATGTCATGGTTTTCTTGATTTATGGTATTGACAAATCTAAGGCAAGGAGAAGAGCTTGGCGCATCCCTGAGAAAATCTTACTTATTTTAGCCTTTACTTGTGGTGGTTTTGGAGCTTGGTTAGCAGGAATTACTTTTCATCACAAGACTAGAAAATGGTATTTTAAAACAGTTTGGTTTCTCGGAATGGTGTCTACACTAGTAGCTTTATATTTTATTTGGAGGTAATGGATGGCAGGAAAATCGATTTTTGATAAATTATGGGACCGTCATGTCATCACAGGAGAAGAGGGGCAGCCCCAACTCATGTATGTGGACCAGCACTATATTCATGAAGTAACCAGTCCTCAGGCTTTTCAAGGATTACGAGATGCAGGTCGCAGATTGAGACGGCCAGACTTGACATTTGGAACCTTTGACCACAATGTCCCGACAGTCAATATCTACGATATTCGAGATGTAATTTCTAAAGCGCAAATTGATAAGCTAGCTGAAAATGTTGAAGAGTTTGGGATTGAACATGCGGCCCACGGTTCTGAAAAACAGGGGATTGTTCACATGGTGGGTCCAGAGACAGGACGAACCCAACCAGGGAAATTTATTGTCTGTGGAGACAGCCATACGGCAACCCACGGAGCTTTCGGAGCAATCGCTTTTGGAATTGGGACCAGTGAGGTTGAGCATGTCTTCGCTACTCAGACACTCTGGCAGGTTAAACCCAAGAAAATGTTGGTGGAATTCACTGGAGTTCCTCAAAAAGGAGTTTATTCCAAGGATTACATTTTAGCCTTGATTGCCAAGTACGGTGTTGCCTGTGGAGTTGGCTATGTGGTGGAATATCGTGGACAAGCAATTGATGCACTGAGCATGGAAGAGCGCATGACCATCTGCAATATGTCCATCGAGTTTGGATCTAAGATGGGAATCATGAATCCGGACCAAACCACCTATGACTATCTTAAGGGACGAGAATGTATTCCAGAGGACTTTGAAGAGGCTGTGGCGGATTGGAAAACCCTTGTCAGTGATGATGATGCCGTTTATGATAAGGTTATCCAGATGGATGTCTCAGACTTGGCTCCTATGGTGACCTGGGGAACCAATCCTGCTATGGGGGTTGACTTTGACAGTAGCTTCCCAGAAATTAAGGATATGAATGATGAGCGAGCCTATAATTACATGGACTTGGAGCCTGGTCAAAAGCCAGCTGATATTGAACTAGGCTATATCTTTATCGGTTCATGTACCAATGCTCGTCTCAGCGATTTGCAACTAGCTGCGCGATTTGTCAAAGGGAAGAAAATAGCTCCTAACTTAACGGCTATCGTGGTTCCAGGCTCTCGTCCTGTCAAACGAGCTGCGGAGAAATTAGGCTTGGATAAAGTTTTCTTAGATGCTGGCTTTGAGTGGAGAGACCCAGGCTGTTCTATGTGCCTAGGGATGAATCCTGACAAGGTACCTGATGGTGTTCACTGTGCCTCAACCAGCAATCGAAACTTTGAAGATAGACAAGGATTTGGTGCTAAGACCCACCTCTGCAGTCCAGCCATGGCAGCAGCGGCAGCTATTGCAGGGCGCTTCGTAGATGTTCGGCAAATGCCAGAAGCCCAGTAAGGAGAGGATATGGAGAAATTCACAGTTTATACAGGAACGACCGTTCCTCTTATGAATGATAACATTGATACTGACCAAATCCTTCCCAAGCAGTTTCTCAAGTTAATAGATAAGAAAGGCTTTGGTAAGTACCTCATGTATGCTTGGCGTTATTTGGACGACAAGTATACTGAGGATCCTGACTTTGTCTTTAACCGGCCTGAATATCGTAAAGCCAGTATTCTTATCTCAGGGGATAACTTTGGGGCAGGGTCTTCGAGGGAACACGCAGCTTGGGCTCTAGCGGACTATGGTTTTAAGGTTGTGATTGCAGGGTCTTTTGGGGACATTCATTACAATAATGAACTCAATAATGGCATGTTACCAATTGTTCAGCCCAGAGAGGTTAGAGAGAAACTAGCCCAGCTACAACCAAGTGACCAGATAACTGTGGACTTGGAACAACAAAAAATCATCTCACCAGTTGGAGAATTCACTTTTGAAATCGATAGCGAGTGGAAACACAAGCTCTTAAATGGTTTGGATGATATCGGTATTACCTTGCAGTATGAAGACTTGATTGCTGCTTATGAAAAACAACGACCAGCCTACTGGCAGGATTAGAAGAAAAATAGAAAAGGAAATAGAACTATGACAAAACACATTCAATGGAACGGAACACTTTCACAAGAAGGATATGACATTTTAAAAGGTGAGGGCGGATGTATCGTTTGTCCTACAAAAGTTGGTTACATCATCATGACTAGTGACAAGGCTGGTCTTGAACGTAAGTTTGAAGCTAAAGAACGTAACCGTAACAAACCAGGTGTTGTTCTCTGCGGTAGCATGGATGAGCTTCGCGCTTTAGCACAACTCAACCCAGAAATTGAAGCCTTTTACCAAAAACATTGGAACGAAGACATTCTTCTTGGTTGTATCCTTCCATGGAAACCAGAAGCCTTTGAAAAACTCAAAGCGTATGGGGATGGCCGTGAAGAACTTATGACGGACGTGCGTGGTACTAGCTGTTTTGTTATCAAATTCGGGAAAGCTGGTGAACAATTGGCTGCCAAACTTTGGGAAGAAGGCAAGATGGTTTATGCCTCATCTGCAAACCCGTCTGGAAAAGGAAACCGTGGTAAGGTAGAAGGTATCGGAGAACGTATCGAAGGAGCAGTGGATCTTGTCATTGAAGCAGACGATTATGTGGCATCTATCCAACCAGACAAAACAATTGAAACTCGCTACGAGCAAGGCGTGATGGTGTCTATGGTCGATAAGGACGGCAAACTCATCCCAGAACAAGGAGGAGCACGTTCAACTTCACCAGCTCCAGTTGTAATCCGCAAAGGACTTGACATTGATAAGATTATGATGCACCTGTCAGACACCTTTAACTCATGGGACTACCGTCAGGGAGAGTATTATTAGAATGTAGAATAACTGGGGAGAAAATAATCTCTCCTTTCTTTTGTTATTTACACAAGTAAAATCCGAACGATACATTTTAATTTATAAAATTATTTGACAAAAACTGTACTTTGGTTTATAATAAATTAAGGAAACGTCGGAAAAGGCGTAGTGATGCGAGAGCATAGGTAGGTCATTACAAAAGAAACGAGACATCGATATGTTAAATGAATTTCCAATTTTTGATTACGAAGATATTCAATTGATTCCAAATAAATGTGTGATTAAAAGCCGTGCAGAAGCGGATACAAGTGTCACTCTAGGAAATTACACCTTTAAACTACCTGTTGTGCCAGCGAATATGCAGACAATTTTGGATGAAAATGCAGCAGAGCAACTGGCTAAAGGTGGTTACTTCTACATTATGCACCGTTTTGATGAGGCAGGACGCATTCCTTTTATTAAGCGTATGCACGATCAAGGGCTTATTGCTTCTATCTCTGTTGGTGTTAAGGATTATGAGTATGATTTTGTTAGCCAGCTCAAGGCTGATGCTCCTGAGTACATCACGATTGACATTGCCCACGGTCATGCGGATAGCGTGATTTCTATGATTCAACACATCAAGAAAGAATTGCCAGATACCTTTGTCATTGCTGGAAATGTGGGAACACCAGAAGCTGTGCGTGAATTGGAAAATGCTGGTGCAGATGCTACTAAGGTCGGAATTGGACCTGGTAAGGTTTGTATCACCAAGGTCAAGACTGGTTTTGGTACAGGTGGTTGGCAGTTGGCTGCTCTCCGTTGGTGTGCCAAGGCTGCGCGTAAACCGATTATCGCTGATGGAGGAATTCGTACTCACGGTGATATTGCCAAGTCTATTCGTTTTGGTGCCAGCATGGTCATGATTGGTTCCCTCTTTGCAGGACACATCGAAAGTCCAGGGAAAACGATTGAAGTCGACGGCGAACAGTTCAAAGAATACTACGGTTCAGCTTCACAATATCAAAAAGGTGCTTACAAAAATGTGGAGGGCAAACGCATCTTGCTTCCTGCCAAAGGTCATCTGCAAGATACTTTAACTGAGATGGAACAAGACCTTCAAAGTGCTATTTCGTATGCGGGTGGACGTCAGGTTGCTGACCTTAAACACGTTGATTATGTGATCGTGAAAAACTCTATCTGGAATGGGGATGCTTCCCACTAAGACGGGCTATCTGACCAGAAAAAAACTTGTTATTAGGGCAAATTTCTGTTATAATAAAACAAGTTTCCACCCTTAGTGTAATGGATATCACGTAAGATTCCGGTTCTTGAGATGGGGGTTCGATTCCCTCAGGGTGGATGTAAACATCCTAAAGAAGCCTTTAATAGGGCTTTTTTCTTTACACTGCCTCAAATTTTTCTCTAAAACTGAAAATCTCTTTTTAAAGAATTCCCAAATGCTTTCCAGTCCCATTTTAAAGTGACTCAGGGGCCTTTTTTTGATATAATAAAAAGGACTGTTGTCAGTTAGAAAGAGGTTGGTATGAAAGAATTACAAACTGTACTAAAGAAACATTTTGCAATCGAATTTGCAGACAAAAAGTTACTGGAAACTGCCTTTACTCATACGAGTTATGCCAATGAGCACCGCCTCTTAAAAATTTCACACAATGAGCGCTTGGAATTTTTAGGAGACGCTGTTCTACAGTTATTGATTTCAGAATATCTGTATAAAAAATATCCTAAAAAGCCTGAGGGTGATTTGTCTAAACTCCGTGCCATGATTGTCCGCGAGGAGAGTTTGGCCGGATTTGCGCGTGATTGCCAGTTTGACCAGTTTATCAAGCTGGGTAAGGGAGAAGAAAAGTCTGGTGGTCGCAATCGTGACACCATTCTTGGTGATGCCTTTGAAGCCTTTCTTGGTGCCCTTCTTTTGGACAAGGATGTGGCCAAGGTCAAGGAATTTATCTACCAAGTCATGATTCCTAAGGTTGAAGCAGGCGAGTTTGAGATGATTACAGACTACAAAACCCATCTTCAAGAGTTACTACAGGTCAATGGGGATGTGGCTATTCGTTATCAGGTGATTTCTGAAACGGGTCCTGCCCATGATAAGGTTTTTGATGTAGAAGTTCTTGTTGAAGGCAAGAGCATTGGTCAAGGTCAAGGTCGTTCTAAGAAATTAGCAGAGCAGGAAGCTGCCAAAAATGCCGTTGAGAAAGGGCTGGATTCATGTATTTAAAGGAAATCGAAATTCAGGGATTCAAGTCTTTTGCTGATAAGACCAAGGTCGTCTTTGACCAAGGTGTGACGGCAGTTGTTGGACCCAATGGATCAGGAAAGTCGAATATTACAGAAAGTCTGCGTTGGGCCTTGGGGGAGTCTAGTGTCAAGAGTCTCCGTGGTGGCAAGATGCCAGATGTCATCTTTGCTGGTACCGAAAGTCGCAAACCGCTTAATTATGCTTCTGTAATTGTGACTCTGGATAATCATGACGGATTTATCAAGGATGCTGGTCAAGAAATCAGGGTAGAACGCCATATCTATCGTAGTGGAGATAGCGAATACAAGATTGATGGCAAGAAAGTCCGTCTACGTGATATCCATGATCTTTTCTTGGATACAGGTTTGGGACGAGATTCCTTCTCCATCATTTCCCAAGGGAAGGTTGAGGAGATTTTCAACTCCAAACCTGAGGAACGTCGTGCTATTTTCGAAGAAGCTGCAGGAGTTTTAAAATACAAGACTCGCAGAAAAGAGACAGAGAGTAAATTGCAGCAAACTCAGGACAATCTGGATCGTCTTGAAGACATTATCTATGAGTTGGATAATCAAATCAAGCCTCTTGAGAAACAAGCTGAGAATGCCCGCAAATTCCTAGACTTGGAAGGTCAACGTAAGGCCATTTATTTAGATGTATTGGTTGCTCAAATCAAGGAAAATAAGGTTGAACTAGACTCGACAGAAGAAGAGTTGGCTCAGGTTCAGGAACTCTTAACTAGCTATTACCAAAAGCGAGAAAAATTAGAAGAAGAAAATCAAACTCTTAAAAAGCAACGCCAAGATTTACAGGCTGAAATGGCCAAAGATCAGGGCAGTTTGATGGACTTGACTAGTCTGATTAGTGATTTAGAGAGAAAATTAGCCTTATCGAAACTGGAATCTGAGCAAGTAGCCCTGAATCAACAGGAAGCACAAGCTCGTTTGGCTGCTTTGGAGGATAAGAGAAATTTACTCAGCCAAGAAAAATCTGATAAAGAAAGCTCTTTAACTCTGTTAGAGGAAAATCTAGTCCAAAATAATCAAAAACTCAATCGTTTAGAAGCTGAATTGCTAGCTTTTTCAGATGATCCTGATCAAATGATTGAGCTCTTACGCGAACGCTTTGTAGCTCTTTTACAAGAAGAAGCAGATGTCTCAAACCAGCTGACCCGTATCGAAAACGAGCTGGAAAATAGTCGTCAGCTTTCTCAAAAGCAAGCAGATCAACTAGAAAAGCTGAAAGAACAACTGGCTACAGCTAGAGAGAAGGCTAGGCAGGAAAATGCTGAGCTTGAAACAGCCAAGGAGCAAGTTCAGAAATTATTGGCAGATTACCAGGTCTGTGCCAAGGAGCAAGAGGAACAGAAAACTTCCTATCAAACCCAACAAAGTCAACTCTTTGACCGTCTGGATAATCTCAAAAACAAGCAGGCTAGAGCCCAAAGTTTGGAAAATATCCTTAGAAATCACAGTAACTTTTATGCAGGTGTTAAGAGTGTTCTCCAAGAAAAAGCCCGCCTTGGTGGAATTATTGGTGCAGTCAGTGAGCACCTGACCTTTGATGTGCATTATCAAACTGCCCTAGAGATTGCGCTTGGAGCCAGCAGTCAGCATATCATCGTGGAAGATGAAAACGCGGCAACCAAGGCGATTGATTTCCTCAAACGAAATAGAGCTGGTCGTGCGACTTTCCTTCCTTTGACAACAATCAAGGCGCGTACGATTTCTAGTCAGAATCAAGATGCTATTTCTGCAAGTCCAGGATTTCTGGGTATGGCTGATGAGCTGGTGACATTCGATACTAGACTGGAAGCTATTTTCAAGAATTTGCTAGCCACGACGGCCATATTTGATACAATAGAACATGCGCGTGCGGCTGCTCGCCAGGTTCGTTATCAGGTGCGCATGGTGACACTGGATGGGACAGAACTTCGTACAGGTGGTTCCTATGCAGGTGGAGTTAATCGTCAGAACAACAGTATTTTCATCAAACCAGAACTGGAGCAATTACAAAAAGAAATTGCTGAAGAAGAAGCAAGTCTTCGTTCAGAAGAAGTGGCTTTGAAGACCTTACAAGACCAGATGGCTAGATTGACCGAATCATTAGAAGCCATCAAATCTCAAGGAGAGCAGGCTCGTATTCAGGAGCAGGGCTTGTCCCTCGCTTATCAGCAGACCAGTCAGCAAGTTGAAGAGCTAGAAACTCTTTGGAAACTCCAAGAAGAGGAATTAGATCGTCTTTCTGACGGAGATTGGCAAGCAGATAAGGAAAAATGCCAAGCACGCCTTGCTACTATTGCCAGTGACAAGCAAAATCTGGAAGCTGAGATTGAAGAGATTAAGTCTAACAAAAACGCCATCCAAGAACGCTATCAAAACTTGCAGGAAGAGCTAGCGCAAGCTCGCTTGCTTAAGACAGAACTGCAAGGACAAAAACGTTATGAAGTTGCTGATATTGAACGTTTAGGCAAGGAATTGGACAATTTAGATATCGAACAAGAGGAAATCCAGCGCCTTCTTCAAGAAAAGGTTGATAATCTTGAGAAAGTTGATACGGATTTGCTCAGTCAGCAGGCCGAAGAAGCCAAAACTCAGAAAACAAATCTCCAACAAGGTTTGATTCGCAAGCAGTTTGAGTTGGATGATATAGAAGGTCAGCTGGATGATATTGCCAGTCATTTGGATCAGGCTCGTCAGCAGAATGAAGAGTGGATTCGCAAGCAAACTCGTGCTGAAGCCAAGAAAGAAAAGGTCAGCGAGCGCTTACGCTATCTACAAAGTCAATTAACAGATCAGTACCAAATTAGCTATACAGAAGCTTTAGAAAAGGCACATGAACTTGAAAACCTCAATCTGGCAGAGCAAGAGGTGCAGGATTTAGAGAAGGCTATTCGCTCACTGGGTCCTATCAATTTGGATGCTATTGAACAGTATGAAGAAGTCCACAGTCGTCTGGATTTCCTAAATAGCCAGCGAGATGATATTTTGTCAGCGAAAAATCTGCTTCTAGAAACTATCACAGAGATGAATGATGAGGTAAAAGAACGCTTTAAATCAACCTTTGAGGCCATTCGTGAGTCCTTTAAAGTGACCTTCAAGCAGATGTTTGGTGGGGGTCAGGCGGACCTGATCTTGACTGAGGGAGACTTACTGACAGCTGGGGTTGAGATTTCTGTTCAACCTCCAGGTAAGAAAATCCAGTCTCTCAACCTCATGAGTGGTGGAGAAAAAGCCCTATCAGCTCTAGCCTTGCTTTTCTCCATTATTCGAGTTAAGACTATCCCGTTTGTTATCTTGGATGAGGTAGAGGCTGCGCTGGATGAAGCCAATGTTAAACGCTTTGGAGATTATCTCAACCGCTTTGACAAGGACAGCCAGTTTATCGTCGTAACCCACCGTAAGGGAACCATGGCAGCGGCTGATTCCATCTATGGAGTGACCATGCAAGAATCAGGTGTCTCAAAAATTGTTTCAGTTAAGTTAAAAGATTTAGAAAGTATTGAAGGATGACAATTAAACTAGTAGCAACGGATATGGACGGAACCTTCCTAGATGGGAATGGACGCTTTGATATGGATCGCCTCAAGTCACTTTTGGCTTCCTACAAGGAAAAAGGGGTTTATTTTGCGGTGGCTTCGGGGCGAGGATTTCTGTCTCTAGAAAAATTATTTGCTGATGTTCGTGATGACATTATTTTCATCGCGGAAAATGGCAGTTTGGTCGAATATCAAGGTCAGGACTTGTATGAAGCGACCATGTCTCGTGAGTTTTATCTGGCAACTTTTGAAAAGCTGAAAAGGTCACCTTATGTAGATATCAATAAGCTTCTTTTGACTGGTAAAAAAGGCTCTTATGTTTTGGATACGGTTGATGAGACCTATTTGAAAGAGAGCCAGCATTATAATGAAAATATCCAAAAAGTAGCGAGTTTGGAAGCTATCACTGATGACATTTTCAAATTTACAACCAACTTCACAGAAGAAACGCTTGAAGCTGGGGAAGCTTGGGTAAACGAAAATGTCTCTGGTGTTAAGGCCATGACAACTGGCTTTGAATCCATTGATATTGTTCTGGACTATGTCGATAAGGGAGTGGCGATTGTTGAATTAGCTAAAAAACTTGGCATCACAATGGATCAGGTTATGGCTTTTGGAGACAATCTAAATGACTTGCACATGATGCAGGTTGTTGGACATCCTGTAGCTCCTGAAAATGCGCGACCAGAAATTTTAGAATTAGCAGAGACTGTGATTGGTCACCATAAAGACCAGTCGGTTATCGCTTATATGGAGGGCTTATAATGGCAGATATAAAATTGATTGCATTGGACTTGGACGGGACCTTGCTGACTACTGATAAAAGGCTGACGGATCGTACCAAGGCAACCCTGAAAGCTGCGCGTGATCGTGGTATCAAGGTCGTATTGACAACGGGTCGTCCTTTAAAAGCTATGGATTTCTTTCTCCATGAACTAGGGACTGACGGTCAGGAAGATGAGTATACGATTACTTTTAATGGTGGTTTGGTTCAGAAAAATACAGGAGAAATCCTTGATAAAACAGTCTTTTCATATGATGATGTGGCACGCTTGTATGAAGAAACAGAGAAATTATCACTGCCTCTTGATGCCATCTCAGAAGGAACAGTTTATCAAATTCAATCTGACCAAGAAAGTCTTTATGCCAAATTTAATCCAGCTTTGACTTTTGTTCCAGTGGACTTTGAAGACCTATCTAGTCAAACGACTTACAATAAATGTGTGACTGCCTTTGCTCAAGAACCCTTGGATGCAGCTATTCAGAAGATTTCTCCAGAATTGTTTGACCAATATGAAATCTTTAAATCACGTGAAATGTTGCTAGAGTGGTCACCAAAGAATGTTCATAAAGCAACAGGTTTGGCAAAACTAATCAGCCATCTAGGAATCGACCAAAGCCAAGTCATGGCCTGTGGTGATGAAGCCAATGACCTTTCTATGATTGAATGGGCAGGACTCGGTGTTGCCATGCAAAACGCTGTTCCTGAAGTCAAGGCAGTCGCAAATGTAGTGACTCCAATGACCAATGATGAAGAAGCTGTTGCCTGGGCTATCGAAGAATATGTGCTAAAGGAGAACTAAGATATGGGATTATTTGACCGTCTATTCGGAAAAAAAGAAGAACCTAAAATCGAAGAAGTTGTAAAAGAAGCTCTGGAAAATCTTGATTTGTCTGAAGATACAGAAGCTGAGGAAGTTTCTCAAGAAGATGCAGAGGTTGAAAGTTCTGAAGAAACTCTGCTCCAAGAAGAGGAAAATCAAGAGACAGTTGAAGAGAGTCAGGATTCAGAGCCAACTGTAGTAGTTTCTCAAGAAGAAGTCGAAGAATTGCCAAACTCAGAAGAAGTCGCAGATGAAGAGAATAATGAGTTCGTAGAGACTGTAGAAGAAAATAGTTCTGAAGTGCTTGAAGCAGAAAGATTTCAGTTAGAAGAAACTGTTCAGGAAAAATATGATCGCAGTCTTAAGAAAACTCGCACAGGTTTCGGTGCCCGCTTGAACGCCTTCTTTGCTAACTTCCGCTCTGTCGATGAAGAATTCTTCGAGGAACTGGAAGAATTACTGATTATGAGTGACGTTGGTGTCCAAGTCGCTTCTAACTTAACTGAGGAACTACGCTACGAAGCCAAGCTTGAAAACGCCAAGAAACCCGATGCACTTCGCCGTGTCATCATTGAGAAATTGGTTGAGCTTTATGAAAAGGATGGCAACTACGATGAAAGCATTCACTTCCAAGAGGACTTGACAGTCATGCTCTTTGTGGGGGTTAATGGTGTGGGAAAAACAACTTCTATCGGTAAACTAGCCCACCGCTATAAACAAGCTGGTAAGAAGGTCATGTTGGTTGCGGCAGATACCTTCCGAGCAGGAGCAGTAGCCCAGCTTGCTGAATGGGGCCGACGAGTAGATGTTCCAGTAGTGACTGGACCTGAAAAAGCTGACCCAGCTAGTGTAGTCTTTGATGGCATGGAGCGTGCAGTTACTGAAGGTATCGATATTCTTATGATTGATACTGCTGGTCGTCTGCAAAATAAGGACAACCTCATGGCTGAGTTGGAGAAGATTGGACGCATCATCAAGCGTGTTGTTCCAGAGGCTCCGCATGAAACCTTCTTGGCACTTGATGCATCAACAGGTCAAAATGCCTTGGTACAGGCCAAGGAATTTTCAAAAATTACCCCTTTGACAGGAATTGTCTTGACTAAGATTGATGGAACTGCTCGAGGTGGTGTTGTTCTAGCTATTCGAGAAGAACTCAATATTCCTGTAAAATTGATTGGTTTTGGTGAAAAAATCGATGATATTGGAGAGTTTAACTCAGAAAACTTTATGAAAGGGCTCTTGGAAGGCTTAATCTAATCAGAAACAAAAATCCTGCAAGGAACAAACTTGCAGGATTTTTTTATTCTAAACGACCATCTTGACGATAGGCAATATCTGGTTGCCAAGTCCATTTGGCACCGAATTTTTCAAGTAAGTCAAAGCTTGCTTGAGGTCCCATGCTTCCAGCTTTATAGTCATGAAGTGGGGCACCATTTTCAGCCCAGAGTTCTTCGATACGGTCAATCAATTTCCATGATGCACCAACTTCATCCCAGTGGCTAAAGTTAGTTGAGTTGTTATTTAGGACATCATAAATCAATTTCTCGTATGGTTCTGGAGAGGCACCAGTTGCAGTCGCATCTGTACGGTAATCAAGTGAGTTAGGAGCCAAGTTAAATTCTTCTCCTACCTGTTTCCCATTTAGGCTAAGAGAGAAACCTTCTGTTGGTTGGATATAGATGGTCAAAATGTTTGGAGCAAGTGGTTCTCCAAAGATAGAATCCATTTGTTTAAAGACGATGTTGACATGAGTTCCTTTCTCAGTCAGACGTTTACCAGTACGGAAGAAGAAAGGAACACCACGGAAGCGATCGCTGTCTACAAAGAAAGCACCAGATGCAAAGGTTTCAGTTGTTGATTCTGGATTCACATTTGGCTCGCTACGATAAGAGATGTATTTCATGCCATCAATCTTACCAGAACGGTATTGACCACGGATAAAGTGTTCTTTAAGCTCTTCATCCGTTGGATGATAGAGGTTTTTAAAGACCTTAATCTTCTCAGCACGAATCTCGTCTTTTGTGAAGCTTGCTGGCTTGTCCATAGCAAGGAGAGAAAGAAGTTGTAGTGTATGGTTTTGGACCATGTCGCGGAGGGCACCAGATTGGTCATAGTAGCCACCACGTTCTTCTACACCCAAGCGCTCCGCAAAGGTAATTTGAACATTGTCAATAAAGTCCTTGTTCCAAACGTTTTCAAAAATCAGGTTTGCAAAGCGAACTGCAAAGATGCTTTGAATCATTTCCTTACCAAGATAATGGTCGATACGGAAAATTTGTTCTTCGTTAAATGTCGCTAGGAGTTCGTCATTCAACTTGCTTGCAGTTGCGTAGTCTGTTCCAAATGGTTTCTCAACAATTAAACGCTCAAAACCTTTACCGTCCACAATGTTTTCAGACTTAAGGTGTTTGGCAATGGTTCCAAAGAATTGAGGAGCCATTGATAAGAAGAAGAGCTTGTTGTGTTCAGCTTGGTACTTGTCATTTAGTTCAGCCTGCAATTGACGTAGAGCAATGTAGTGTTCTGTATCATTGACATCATGACTTTGATAGTAGAAGTGGCTAGCGAACTCCTGAGCTTGTTCGGTACTATCTGCCAAATCAAGGATAGATTCAACTACTACAGATTCAAAATATTCCTTGCTCCAAGGACGACGGGCAGTTCCAATGACAGCAAAGTGTTCGGAAAGATTGCCGGATTTATATAGTCTAAATAGGGAAGGGTAGAGCTTGCGTTTAGCCAGGTCTCCACTCGCACCGAAAATTGTAACAATAACCTTAGATGACATCTAGCTACCTAATTTCTATTTTTATTCCTAGTCTTGCTAGGTATGAGGAAACCTCATTTCATAAACTTAATTCTAACATAATTTTCCGAAAAATCAAAAAATCCAATACGAGATAGAAAAACTGCAAGGAAATCCTTACAGTTTAAGTTTAAACGTTTAAGACCTTGTCCAAGAAATCTTTCAGACGAGGGTGCTGAGGGTTGTCAAAGATTTGATCAGGTGTTCCGTCTTCAAGGAACTCGCCATCTGCAGTAAAGATAACGCGGTTGGCAACCTGACGAGCAAATCCCATCTCATGGGTTACGATAATCATGGTCATGCCTTGCTCCGCCAATTCCTTCATAACGTTTAGTACATCGCCGACCATCTCAGGGTCAAGGGCAGAAGTTGGTTCATCAAAGAGCATGATGTCTGGATTCATTGCTAGTCCACGAGCGATGGCCACACGTTGTTTTTGACCACCTGATAGGCTATCTGGGCAGGCCTTAGCCTTATCTGCTAGTCCAACCTTTTCAAGTAACTCCATTCCCAATTTTTCAGCTTCTTCCTTGGTCATCAACTTGTGCTCAATAGGAGCAAAGGTAATGTTGTCCAATACAGACATGTGTGGGAAGAGGTTGAAGTGTTGGAACACCATTCCGATATTTTCACGAACGTGGTCGACGTTGGTTGTTTTTTCAGTTAAGTCATAACCGTTCACAGTGATGTGACCGCTAGTAACTTCTTCCAAAAGATTTAGGCTACGGAGGAAAGTTGACTTACCAGAACCTGAAGGACCGATGATACAAACAACATCTCCTTCATAGAACTTAGTCGTAATTCCTTTTAAAACTTCATTTTTTCCGTAGCTTTTGTGTAAATCATTTACATCAATTTTTAATTTTGCCATTAACGAATCCTCTTTTCTAAGCGTTTCGCTAGTTTAGTCAAAAGTGTGATAATTACAAGATAGAAGATAGCAAGGATTGCATACATCTTGAAACTTTGGTAGTTACGGGCAATGATAATCTTACCAGTTTGGAAGAGTTCAACCAAACCGATAGCAGATACGATGGTTGTATCTTTAAGAGCGATAACGAATTGGTTAACAAAGTTTGGCAACATCAATTTAGTTGCTTGTGGCAAGATAATCTTACGCATGGTTTTTCCATAAGAGATACCCAAGCTTCGACTGGCTTCCATTTGGCCAACTGGAACGGCCTGAATACCACCACGAACGATTTCAGCGATATAAGCGGCTGCATTGAGTGAGAGGGCAATAGTACCAGCTACAAAGTCGTTAATTGGGCTTTGTTGGCCTGTGATAGACTCGATGAAGTTTGGAATACCCCAGAAGATGAAGGCTGCAAGAATCATCAATGGAATACCACGGATAATGTCAACGAAAATCTCAGAAATCACACGAAGAGATTTGTAGGGGCTAACACTAAACATACCGAAGATAATCCCGATAACAATAGCAATAGCAAATGAGATAAGAGCTAGAGCAAGAGTGATACCAAGCCCGCTAAGGAGTTGTTTGTAGTTGTTTTGAAGCAAGCCCCAGATAGTTGTTTCATCAACAGTGCTTGTTGAAGCGGTTGAAGACTCACTAGCTAGGTATTTGTCAAGAATCTTTTGGAATTCACCGTTTGCTTTAAGGTTTGCAAGTCCGTTATTGAACATTTCAATCAATTCTGGATTTGTGCCTTTTTTAACGGCAAAGGCTGTTTCTCCGATTGGACTTCCAGGGATTGGTGTTTTCAATTTTTGACCTTGGCTGATAGAATATTTGAGAACAGGTTCATCATCCATAACAGCATCAATGGCACCAGTGTTTAAACTGTCATACATTGATGAACCATCAGCGAAGGTTTTAATTTGATAACCGTATTTGCTTTGATTTTCTGTTAGGAAGGTTTGAGAAGCAGTTCCGTTTTTAACACCGACCGTCTTTCCTTTCAAATCCTCATAAGAAGCAATGGTACTTGATTCTTTGACACCAAGGATAGTATTGGCAGTGTAGTAGGATTCTGAGAAGTCAAAAGTCGCCTTCCGAGCATCTGTAACAGACATACCAGCAATGATACCGTCAGCTTGACCAGCTTGGACAGCACTGATAGCTGCATCGAAACCAGGGTTGATGATTTCAATTTCGAAACCTTGGTCTTTAGCGATTGCCTTAATCAATTCCATATCAATACCAGTATATTGGTTGCTTGAATTTTGGAAAACAAAAGGTGCAAAAGAAGAATCGCTGGCAATGATGTATTTAGCTTTAACAGGAATAGCTTTTAAGCCTGCAAGAGTAGTTGTAGTTGGAACTGCTGAAGATGATGAAGCAGTCCATTTCTTGATGATTTTATCAAGACTACCATCTTTTTTCATTTCAGCCAAGGCTTGGTTAAATTCAGTAACTAGGTGCTCGTATTTGCTTCCTTTTTTAACACCGAAAGCAAAGCTACCTACAGCCTCCCCATCCATTTCAATATGGAGGTCTTGACCTTGGTTGATGGCATATTCGATAACAGGTTTGTCATCCATCATAGCATCGATGGCACCAGCGCTTAAGCTGTTGTTCATCAGATCACCAGTGTCAAATGTTTTAATAGTAAAGCCATATTTATCTTTAATCGTTTCTAGGAAACGTTGAGCGGCTGTTCCGTTTTTAACACCAACAGTTTTACCAGACAATTGGTCGTACTTGCTAATCTTGTGTGCCTTTGTAGTTGCAATGACAACTTTTGTATCATAGTAAGTATCAGACATGGTGAAGACTTTTTCACGTTCTTTCGTCTTTGTCATCCCTGCCATGATAGCGTCAGCTTGACCAGCTTGAACTGCATTGACCGCTGCGTCAAATCCAGGATAGGACATCTGAATGTTCCACCCTTTAATCTCAGCAACTTTGTTGATAATGTCAACATCAATTCCTTTATAAGTTTGATCTGAATCTTTAAACTCAAAAGGCGCATAGGCTGTATCAGACACAATCTTAATCGTCTCTGCCTTCGCAATACCTAATGAGAAAATTGGGAATAAAATTAGCAAAAATGCTAGAAATTTTTTCTTCATTTTTAGTCTCCTTTTCCGAATATTTTCCCATTATATCAGAAAAAGTAAAAAAAGGCAAATTTTTATATTTTTGTGTCAGAAAATGTAACATTGATTATTTCTTTTCTTTCTTGAATTGCTACTATAAAGTGCTATAATAATAGTATATAATAGAAGAAAAGAGGACAAGGATATGAAGAACAAAAGAATATTTAAAGACTTCCAAGCTTCAAAAATGAGTTTAAACATTTACACAAGCCCCTTGTTAGCCTTTGCTTTTGTCTTCATAGGAGAGTTTGTGGCTTATACTCTGTATGGTATTAGTTTGTTAGCTCTCATCAGACTTGCTAGAAATTTTGGAGAGACTGGTCAAAATCTTGCAACCTATTTGCAGACCTTGCATCAGAGCTTGATGGATAAATCAAGTGACTTTCGTTTAATTTTAGAATTGCTGGCCTTTGGTTTCGTTCTCAACACTGTGTTCAGATGGACTAGAAAAGTTGAGAAAAGACCTATTCGAACCTTGGGATTTTATAGAGAAAATTTCCTCAGCAATCTTCTTAAAGGATTTGGTCTAGGCCTGGCACTTTTTCTTCTGACCTTGTTAGGTTTAGTAGCCTTAGGGCAATATCGTTTTGAGTCCATTCACTTGAATCCTTATTCGCTTGCCTTTGTCATTTTTACCATTCCATTTTGGATTTTACAGGGGACAACAGAAGAAGTGGTGGCCCGTGCTTGGCTCCTTCCTCAATTGGCCTCAAGAACCAATCTAAAACTAGCTGTTCTTATATCTAGCCTGTTCTTTACCCTGCTTCATGCGGGAAATTCTGGTCTCACCCCTCTATCTCTAGTGAATCTCTTTTTATTCGGAGTTGCCATGTCACTTTACCTCCTCAAAACAGATACAGTTTGGGGGGTAGCAGGTATTCATGGCGCCTGGAATTTTGCTCAGGGAAATTTATTTGGGATTTTAGTTAGTGGTCAGCCGTCGGGAACATCGCTAATGACCTTTTTACCACAAGGCGATCAAGGCTGGCTATCAGGTGGCTCTTTTGGGATAGAAGGATCTATCATGACCAGTCTGGTCTTACTACTGCTGATTGTCTATCTCGCTTATCAATTAAAGAAAGAAAATGAAAGGATGTGACTTAGGTCCGTCCTTTTCTTCGTGAAAATGTTACAAGTATGCTAAAATAGGAATAGCACATCGAGAGAGGATTCTTATGATTAACCGCATTACAGATAATCAATTTAAACTAGTATCAAAATATCAACCATCAGGAGACCAACCTCAAGCTATCGAGCAGTTGGTAGATAACATCGAGGGGGGAGAAAAAGCTCAGATTCTGATGGGGGCTACTGGTACAGGGAAGACCTATACCATGAGTCAGGTCATTTCCAAAGTCAATAAACCCACTCTGGTTATTGCCCACAATAAGACTCTGGCAGGACAGCTCTATGGGGAATTTAAGGAATTTTTCCCTGAGAATGCTGTTGAGTACTTCGTATCCTACTATGATTATTACCAACCAGAGGCCTATGTCCCTTCTAGTGATACCTACATTGAGAAGGATAGCTCTGTCAATGACGAGATTGACAAACTCCGCCACTCAGCGACTTCGGCTCTTTTGGAACGCAATGATGTCATTGTCGTGGCTTCTGTTTCTTGTATCTATGGTTTGGGTTCTCCCAAGGAATACGCTGACAGCGTCGTGAGTCTGCGTCCAGGTCTTGAAATTTCTCGTGATAAACTTTTGAATGATTTGGTCGATATTCAGTTTGAGCGAAATGATATTGATTTCCAACGGGGAAGGTTTCGTGTGCGTGGGGATGTAGTGGAGATTTTCCCAGCTTCTCGTGATGAACACGCTTTTCGAGTAGAATTTTTCGGAGACGAAATCGACCGTATACGAGAAGTGGAGGCTCTGACAGGCCAGGTATTGGGAGAAGTGGATCATTTGGCGATTTTCCCAGCTACTCACTTTGTGACCAATGACGACCACATGGAAGTTGCTATTGCTAAGATTCAGGCAGAGTTGGAGGAGCAGTTAGCTGTCTTTGAGAAGGAAGGCAAACTGCTAGAAGCCCAACGTTTGAAACAGCGGACAGAGTACGATATCGAGATGTTGCGTGAGATGGGCTATACCAATGGGGTTGAGAATTATTCTCGCCACATGGATGGACGGAGCGAAGGTGAGCCACCTTACACTTTGTTGGATTTCTTCCCAGATGATTTCTTGATCATGATTGATGAAAGTCACATGACCATGGGACAAATCAAGGGCATGTACAATGGAGACCGTTCGCGTAAGGAAATGCTGGTTAATTATGGTTTCCGTTTGCCGTCAGCACTGGACAATCGTCCTCTCCGTCGTGAGGAGTTTGAAAGCCATGTGCATCAGATTGTTTACGTTTCAGCGACACCAGGCGACTATGAAAATGAACAGACCGAGACAGTGATTGAGCAAATCATTCGTCCGACAGGTCTTTTAGATCCTGAGGTGGAAGTCCGTCCGACAATGGGACAGATTGATGACCTTTTAGGTGAAATCAATACCCGTGTTGAAAAGAACGAGCGAACCTTTATTACCACCTTGACCAAGAAAATGGCAGAAGACTTAACCGACTACTTCAAGGAAATGGGTATCAAAGTCAAGTACATGCACTCGGATATTAAGACTCTGGAACGGACTGAGATTATCCGTGACCTGCGCTTGGGTGTCTTTGATGTCTTGGTCGGAATCAACCTCCTACGTGAAGGGATTGATGTTCCTGAGGTAAGCTTGGTTGCCATTCTCGATGCTGACAAGGAAGGCTTCCTTCGTAACGAGCGTGGACTCATCCAGACCATTGGTCGTGCTGCTCGTAATAGCGAAGGGCATGTCATCATGTACGCTGACACCATGACTCAGTCTATGCAACGTGCCATTGATGAAACGGCCCGTCGTCGGAAAATCCAGATGGCTTATAATGAAGAGCATGGTATTGTACCACAGACAATCAAGAAAGAAATCCGTGACCTGATTGCCGTGACCAAGGCAGTTGCTAAGGAAGAGGACAAGGAAGTCGACATCAATAGCCTCAACAAACAAGAGCGCAAAGAACTAGTTAAGAAACTAGAAAAACAAATGCAAGAAGCCGTCGAAGTGCTTGACTTTGAACTTGCTGCCCAGATCCGTGATATGATGCTGGAAGTCAAGGCGTTGGATTAACAAACATTATAGGATAATAGATAAGGAAGATATGGTAACAAATAAAACAAGATATATAGGTATTGAATGCTGTAGAATTATAGCTATGTTGATGATTTGTAATTTGCATGTTTTAGGTATGGGAGGAGTCTTAGATAAAGTCGAGAATCAAAAAGATATATATTATTTTCTTGCTAATATCTTAGAAGCTTTTTCTTATCCAGCTGTTAATATTTTTATTTTAATTAGTGGTTACGTGGGTCTATATTCACAGTTTAGTTATAAAAAAATGTCTAAGTTTTGGTTACAAATTATTTTTTATACTATCTCAATTACAATGGCTTTTGCAGTTTTTTCAAAATCATCTGTAACTCCAACTGAATGGTTTTATGCCTTAACCCCAATCAGTAATGGTCAGTATTGGTATATGAGTTGTTATTTTGGCTTGATGTTAATAGCACCATTATTAAATCAGGCAATTTTAACAATGTCGAAAGAATTATTACTTTCGTTATTAACAGGAGGATTTATATATTTCTCTATTATTCCAACAATTTTCAAACAAGATTCATTAGGAATATGGAGAGGTTATAGTGTTCTATGGATGATATTACTCTATATAGTGGGTGCTATAATCAGAAAATTTAAGTATGAAAGTTATTTTCGATCATGGAAAGTTATTTTGGGGATATTATTATTAACAAGTCTAACCTTTGTATTGTACTTCTTTAATTATGAACAGTGGAGGAGTTATAGTTCACCGACAGTGACTCTTCAAGGAATATTGATATTTTTATTATGCTTAAATATAAAAAACATTCCACCTTCACTTGAAAAAATAGTTCTATTTTTATCTCCGCTTACATTGGGTGTTTATCTATTTCATGTTCATCCTCTTATTTTCAGGAGAATTCTACCTAGCATAAATTTCTTAATTGATGGGAAAGAATTATTTATGTTTGCTATTATTATTTTGACAGTAACATTTTTATTATTTTTTGTAGGAGCTATTTTTGAGTATATTAGGAAAAGACTAATAGATATAATTTTTAATATGACAAAAGTATTAACCAAATCATAGAAGGAGAAAATATGTCCCGTTCCCAATTAACAATTTTAACAAACATTTGTCTGATTGAAGACCTCGAAACCCAGCGCGTGGTAATGCAGTATCGCGCTCCTGAAAACAATCGCTGGTCAGGTTATGCCTTTCCTGGAGGTCATGTAGAAAATGGCGAGTCTTTCGCAGAGTCTGTCATTCGTGAAATCTATGAAGAAACAGGGTTAACTATCCAAAATCCTCAATTGGTCGGCATTAAAAATTGGCCACTGGATACAGGCGGGCGTTACATTGTCTTTTGTTACAAGGCGACCGAGTTTATTGGAACTCTTCAATCCTCAGAAGAGGGCGAAGTATCTTGGGTGCAAAAAGACCAGATTCCAAACTTGGATCTGGCCTATGATATGTTACCCTTGATGGAAATGATGGAAGCTCCTGACAAGTCGGAGTTTTTCTACCGCCACCGTACAGAAGATGGCTGGGAGAAGGAAATCTTTTAGTCTTTTACTAAATAACCAAGCTGATCCAAGGCCTCCTCGATATAGTGGAGGTCTTGTTTAGTTTCCTGTCTAATAGTAATAGAAGATTAGGAAAAAACATATGTACTCTGAAATAAATTTAAAATATTTTTAGAAAAGTATTGACAAATCAAAAGAAAACGTTTACTATAGAATAAGGGAACGGTTCCACAAAGGAAGAAGGAGGAATGATGACTACAATAAAACAGGTTGCTGAAGAAGCTGGAGTATCAAAATCAACGGTTTCAAGATATATATCAAAAAAAGGTTATGTTGGAGATGATGCGAGAGAGAAAATAAAAAATGCGATTAAAAAATTAAATTACACACCAAATGTATTAGCACAATCTTTGAAAACCAAAAAAAACCAAATGGTAGGACTCTTATTGCCAGATATTTCAAATCCCTTCTTCCCAAGATTGGTTCGAGGAGCTGAATCATATTTGAAAGATAAAGGTTATAGAATTATGGTTGGTACGATTTCAGACCAAGAATCTTTGGATGAATATGTTAACTTACTGTTGAAAACAAATGCTGCTGGAATTATTACTACACATGACTTCACAAAAGAATATCCAGATTTATCATTACCTGTTGTTGTGGTTGACCGAATTAGTAAAGATACAGGTTACGGTGTTTTTTCTGATAATCAGTCAGGTGGTCGTTTGGCTGCTGAAGCAATCTGTAATGCAGGCGCTAAACAAGTTCTGATTATTAAAGTTTTAGATGATAAAGCCGAGAATATTGCGGAACGGTTTGAAGCAAGTTTAAACTATTTGAGGAATAAATCTTTAGAAATTTGTATTGAAGAAAGTGAAACGTTTGACTTTGAAAAAATTCAAAAAGAAGCTAAAGAGAATCTAAAAAGAAATCCAAATATCGATAGTATTATAGCACCTTCTGATATTCATGCGATAGCTTATATTCATGAAATTTTAGCAATTGGTAAAAAAATTCCAGATGATATTCAAATCATTGGTTATGATGATATTGTACTTAGTCAATTTATTTATCCTTCTTTATCAACTATTCACCAATCATCATATAAAATGGGAGAACAGGCTGCAAAACTAATCTATAATATGGCAAATAAGTTCTCTATAGATGAAGCTAAAATTAAACTACCTGTTAGATACGTAGAAAGAAATACATTAAGGAGAAAGTAATGAGTAAAATTGTTGTTGTTGGAAGTATTTCAATGGACTTAGTTATGAGAACAAAAAGGATTCCAGAAGGAGGTGAAACGATTTTTGGGGATTCGTTTAATATAGTTCCAGGTGGAAAAGGTGCAAATCAAGCTGTAGCTATTGGTAGATTATCCAGTGTAGAAGATAATATTTACATATTTGGAAACGTCGGAGAAGATATTTTTTCAGCAGATTTACTAAGTAATCTGCAAAATAATAATATTTCTACAGAACATGTGGGAACGGTACCACAATCTACGGGAGCTGCACAAATTACTTTATATGGAGGTGATAATAGGATTATTTATTATCCCGGAGCGAATAATTTAGTTAAAACAAATGATTGGAAAAATGAGTGGGAATTGATTAGTGATGCAAGTATTGTTGTATTACAGAATGAAATACCACATGAAGCCAACTTATCTATAGCTAAATTTTGTCAAGAAAATCAAGTTAAGGTGCTTTACAATCCTGCACCAGCTAGAGAAACAGATATAGAGATGATTCCTTTTTGTGATTTTATTACTCCTAATGAGCATGAATGTTCAGAGCTTTTTCCAGATAAGAAATTAGAAGAAATTATTAAAATTTATCCTAATAAAATGATTGTGACATTAGGAGTTGAAGGTTCTATTTATTATGATGGGACAGCAGTTCAGAAAATTCCTGCTATAAAAGCAGAAGTAGTTGATACTACAGGAGCAGGAGATACGTTTAATGGTGCTTTTGCTTATGCTATCTCAAAAGGAAAAGAGATGAATGTTGCATTGTCCTTTGCAACGATTGCTTCACATCTTTCTGTTCAAAGATTTGGAGCGCAAGGGGGCATGCCGAGTTTGAAAGAAATAAAGGAGCATTCAGGATATGAAGAAATATGGGATTTTAAATAGTAATATAGCAAAACTAGCTGATGATTTAGGTCATATGGATTTGGTTTGTATCGGAGATTTAGGATTGCCAGTTCCAAAAGGTGTTGATAAAATTGATTTAGCATTAAGAAAAGGTAGTCCAAGTTTTTTAGAAGTTTTAAAAGAATATTCAGATCATGTACTTATTGAAAAAATTTTCTTAGCAGAAGAAATTAAGGAAAAAAACAAAGAACAGTGGCAAGCAGTTCTAGATCTTTTAGGATCGAATATAATTATTGAATATATTAGTCATGAAGAATTGAAAGCTATGAATACTAAAGTTAAGGCAGTTATTCGCACTGGGGAAGATACACCATATTCGAATATAATCTTGCAATCAGGAGTTATTATTTAGAAGGGGGTTGCCTATGAAAATTGAAATGAAGAACATTTCAAAATCTTTTGGGAATAATCGTGTTTTAGAAAGTATTGATTTGGTTCTTAATTCAGGAGAAGTTCATGCTTTAATGGGAGAGAATGGTGCAGGCAAATCAACCTTAATGAATATTTTAACTGGACTTTTTCCAGCTACTTCAGGAACTATTTTTATTGATGGAAAAGAAAAAACATTTTCTAATCCTCAAGAGGCAGAACGGTTTGGACTGAGTTTTATTCATCAAGAAATGAATACTTGGCCAGATATGACTGTACTTGATAATCTTTTTTTAGGAAGAGAAATAAAAAATTCGATTGGTTTTTTAGATAAAGCTAGTATGGAAAGGAAAGCTAAAGAAGCATTTAAACGTCTTAATATCTCTATTCCTCTTGATGCAATCATTGGTCAATTATCAGTCGGACAACAACAAATGATAGAAATAGCAAAATGTTTATTATCAGAAGTTTCCTTGTTAATTATGGATGAACCCACAGCAGCTTTAACTGATCGTGAAACTGAAACACTTTTTAAAGTGATAGAAGGATTAAAATCTGATGGTGTAGGTATTGTGTATATTTCACATCGGATGGAAGAAATCTTTAAGATTACAGATCTTATAACTGTTATGAGGGATGGGTTTGTAATTGATACTAAGAAAACGAAGTTAACTAATGCGGATGAATTAGTTCAAAAGATGGTGGGGCGTGAATTAGAAGATTATTATCCAGAAAAAAAGGCTGAGATTGGGAATATTATTTTTCAAGCTAAGAATCTTTCTGGTGATGCTTTTACGGATGTTTCTTTCTATGTACGTCAAGGGGAAATTCTTGGTTTTTCTGGTTTGATGGGTGCTGGTCGTACTGAAATAATGCGAGCAATTTTTGGAATTGATTCTTTAAAATCTGGTCAAATTATAATAAACGGAGAACAACTGATAATTAAAAATCCTTTTGAAGCAATTAAGCATGGAATTGGTTTCTTAACAGAAGATCGTAAAGATGAGGGATTGATTTTAGATTTTTCTATTAAAGATAATATGACTTTACCTAGTACTCGTGATTTTGTTAAAAATGGCATTTTCGATAATAAAACAAGTGGTATATTTGTACAACGCTTAATTGATAGGTTACAAATTAAATCAGGTTATCCAGATAAGGAAGTTGGGACACTTTCTGGTGGTAATCAACAGAAAGTAGTTTTAGCAAAATGGATAGGTATTGCACCAAAAGTACTGATTTTAGATGAGCCAACTCGTGGGGTAGATGTTGGAGCTAAGCGTGAAATTTACCAATTAATGAATGAATTAGCTGAACGAGGTGTACCGATTATTATGGTCTCTTCAGATTTACCAGAAGTGATCGGAGTCAGTGATCGCATTATGGTCATGCATGAAGGTAGAATTAGTGGGGAATTAACACGTCGAGAAGCTACACAAGAAAAAGTTATGCAACTAGCTACAGGAGGACAATAGTGTGAAAAATACTATGAAGTACATGTCAGAATTGACAACGGTAATAGCATTGATAATTTTAATGGCTGTCATCACTATTATCAATTCAAATTTTTTAACAGCAAATAATCTGTTAAATTTACTATTGCAAGTAACATCAAATGCACTGATTGCTTTTGGAATGACTTTTGTTATTCTAACAGGTGGAATCGATTTATCAGTAGGATCAATTTTAGCCTTATCCAGTGCGCTAACAGCAGGTTTATTAGGATCTGGAATGCCTGTTACGTTAGCAATTCTCATCTCTTTAATTTTGGGTTGCATTCTAGGTATGATGAATGGGTTATTGATTTCCTACGGGAAATTAGCTCCATTTATCGTCACTTTAGCGACTATGACTATTTTTAGGGGAGCAACACTTGTTTATACAAATGGGAATCCTATTACAAAAGGATTAAGTGATACATTCTTATTTCAATTTTTGGGGCAAGGTTACATAGTAGGAATTCCATTTCCTGTAATTATTATGTTTATTGTATTTATTGTTTTATATGTTTTACTTCATAAAACAGCATTTGGTAAATCTGTATATGCTATAGGGGGGAATGAAAAAGCAGCATATATATCAGGTGTGAAACTAAATAAAGTGAAAATTATCATTTATTCAATATCAGGTATTATGGCTTCAATTTCTGGATTAATTATAACATCACGCTTAAGTTCTGCTCAACCAACAGCAGGTGCTAGTTATGAAATGGATGCTATTGCAGCTGTTGTTCTTGGAGGAACCTCATTATCAGGAGGTAAAGGTCGTATACTGGGGACTCTAATAGGTGCTTTAATTATTGGAGTTTTGAATAATGGACTTAATATTATTGGTGTTTCAGCATTTTGGCAGCAAGTAGTAAAAGGAGTTGTAATTTTAATTGCTGTTCTGATTGATCGTTTTAAAGTTGTAAAACAGTAGAATCATTTTCAATTTTTTTGGAAATAGTAACAATTTATTAGATGACGAACAATAGTCGGGATGGAAACTATCCCTATAGATATATATTACGAGGAGTAATAACATGAAAATTATTAAAAAAATTAGCATTTTTGCTTTGTTTGTAACATTTATTTTTGCTTTAGCAGCTTGTGGAAAAACTGGTTTAGGAAATTCATCAAATGATAACAAATCTACGACTCAAAAGTCGGCAAAAGAATTAAAATTAGGAGTTTCTATTTCGACTACTAACAATCCCTATTTTGTGGCTATGAAAGATGGTCTTGAAAAAGCCGCAGGAGAAAAAGAAGTAACTTTGAAGATAGCAGATGCACAAGATGATGCTGCTAGACAAGCAGATGATATTCAGAATTTTATTAGTCAAAATGTAGATGCTTTACTAATTAATCCAGTTGATTCTGATGCAATTGTTACATCTATTAAAGCTGCTAATAATGCAAATATTCCAGTAATCTTAATTGACCGCGGTAGTAATGGTGGTGAAGTCTTGACAACTGTTGCTTCTGATAACGTAGAAGCAGGTAAAATGGCTGCAGAATTTATTACCAAGCAATTGGGAGAAAAAGCAAAAACTTTTGAATTATCAGGAGTCCCTGGCGCTTCTGCAACTGTGGATAGAGGTAAAGGATTTGAACAAATTTCAAAGACAAATTTAGATGTTCTTTCTAGTCAATCTGCTAATTTTGATCGCGCAAAAGCTTTGAATACAGCGCAAAATATGATTCAAGGAAACAAAGAAGTACAAGCAATCTTTGCACAGAATGATGAGATGGCGTTAGGAGCTGCACAAGCAGTAAAAGCAGCTGGTCTTAGCAATGTATTAATTGTTGGTATTGATGGTCAACCAGATGCACATGACGCTATTGCAAAAGGTGATATTACTGCCACTATTGCTCAGCAACCAGCTAAGATGGGTGAAATTGCTATTCAATCAGCAATCGATCATTATCAAGGGAAAAAACTGGAAAAAGAAACAGTTTCTCCAATTTATCTTGTGACTAAGGATAATGTTGATCAACATAACTGGTGATATATTTTTAGTAAGCAAGTAGTTGTTAATTTTCATTCAATGTGGTTTTTAAATATCATTGTTACTATTTGAGATATTGGATTCAAAAAGACCAGATTCCAAACTTGGATCTGGCCTATGATATGTTACCCTTGATGGAGATGATGGAAGCTCCGGACAAATCTGAATTTTTCTACCCTCGCCGTACAGAAGATGATTGGGAGAAGAAAATCTTCTAGTCTTTTACTAAATAACCTAGCTGATCCAAGGCCTCCTCGATATAGTGGAGGTCTTGTTGTGTCTCGGCTTCGACTAGGTGGTAATGGATGCCATCTGTCAATTCAGATAAAGGTCTAAAGTCAGAATGCTCGACTTGTTCTAGAAAGTGTTGCACATCTCTGCGACAAGACAGTTTCAGCAAGGTTTCAATTTCTCCATAGACGGGATGGTCAATCAAGGTATTCTGGACACGCCCTCCATTATCGACGATAGCGAGGAGTTCCTGCCCGATTTCTTCAACTTCATGTTTGACTTTGAAAAGTTTGTGGACGTATGGATTGACATCAACTTGCTTATAGACGTAGCCACGATTAGTGGATAGGATAGGAGCGCCATCGGCTCTCAAAATTGCAATGTCCTGTACAATGACCTGACGTGTGACATGAAAATGTTCCGCCAAACTTTGGCCGTTAAGGGCTTTAGGAGCTTCTTTCAAGAGTTGGAGCAGGGCTTGTTTGCGATCTTTTGTCATAGTTCTTCCTTTTAACGACGTTTTCGAAGCACTTTATAGACAGCTAGTGCTAATGTATAGTCTACCATACTATGGATAATTGTACCAAATCCAACTAGCACAAAGAGAACATAAAACATATTTTCTACATTGGTACCAGAAGTTGCGTAAAAAAGGACACAGGCTAACACTTCAGCAAGGGCATGGACAAGCGCTAATACAAAGTTGAAAATCCAGGAAGCTTTTGGTTTATCTAGTGTATCGGGAAATTTTTGTAGGTAAAGAGCTCCCAAAGTCCCAAAAAAGATATGAGAAAAAGCTCGAAATACGATAACCATGGGATAGCCAGCCATCAAAAATCCAAAACTAGAGGCTAGGATGACAAAAACAGCCATCAAGGGCGATAAGAACATGGCAATAAAAATAGCGATGTGGCTTCCCAAAGTGTAAGAAGCAGGTGGAATGACAATCTTAAAAGGCATAACAATTGGAATCAAAATCGCAATAGCCGTTAAAAGGGCAGTCATTGTCATAAATTGTGTCTTTTTCCGTGTATTCATAAGAATCTCCTTTTGTCTGTATATACACTAGTATAGTACAATAAACAAGACAATAAAGCAAGGATTTACTTAGGTTTATAAGTCATTTTTTAGTTAAAGACTAGCAAACATTTCACTAAAAATCCAAACTATACAGAGCAAAATCTCCACCTTCAAGTTTGAAAGCGGAGATTGTTTTTATTTCTTCAAAGTTTGCAGTCTTGGAACAATGGCTAGGGTTAGAACTGCAGAAATAACTAATTCAGCAATCGAATTTGTTGAGATAACGGTTGCTAAGAGTTTTTGGATATTACCATCAAAGACATTTCCAAAAAGGTAGAAAATTCCACCAAGTACAAAGACTGTGTTGGTAAGTGAACCAAGGGCACCAGCTAGGATTAGTCCAGCCTTGTTTTTCATTAGTTTATAGACTAGATAAGGAGTTAAACCAATCAAAATACGTGGGACGATGGCAATGATAGCTGAGTAGATATTTCCGTTTGGTACAAATGGTGAGAAGAGGTAGCTGGTTGGCAGAATCGTAATTGTATTAACGGTCAAACTAAGTAGTCCCATCAAAAATCCAAGTGTAACCCCAACTCGTGGACCGTAAATAATGCTGGCAATAATGACAGGAATATGAACGATGGTCGGTTTGATTGGGAATGGGAAAAGGTTAAAGATAAGTGAGCTTAGAAAATGAATCACAAGCATGGTTGCAAAAAAGATAGCAATGGGTGCAATATTAGAGCGTTTTTTCATCGAGAGTTTCCTTTATTCTTCCTAAAATAATTGTGAGGTCGGCTAAAGCTCCTCGTCCATGGTCTCCACAAGCTAGTAGGGATTCCTTAGGAGCAATCAGCTGATAGCCGTAGCTTTCTAATGTTTTCAGATTAGCCTGGGTTGCTGGATGGTCATACATTTTTGTATTCATAGCAGGTGCGATGAGTTTGGGAATATGACTTGGCAAGGCTAGAGCTGTACTGGTCACCATGTTATCTGCAAAGCCGTGGGCTAGTTTTGCAATAGTATTAGCTGTTGCAGGGGCTACAATAAATAAATCCGCCTTTTTTCCAAGTTCGATATGATTGACTTGGTCTGGATAGGGTTCCTTCATGACATCTAGGTGGACAGAATTCTGTGAGAGTACCTGTAGTGTCAAAGGTTGGATAAACTCTGTAGCAGCCTGAGTCATTAAGACAGTGACTTGATGACCTTGTTTTTTTATAGAACTGACTAAATCTGCCGACTTGTAAGAGGCGATTGACCCCGTTACAGCCAAGAGAATATTTGCCATAGTTTTCCTTTCTAAGAATGATAGGCTTGAATTTTTTCAAGGAGGAGTTTTGCAATTTCTTCTTTAGTCTGGACTGCTTGAAGATGATCTTTCTCCACAAAGATAGCTCGGTGTTGGTTTGCTGAGATTTGAGTGAGGTCATTTGCAATAATCAAGTCTGCTTGGTTTTTGATAAGACTTTTTTGGGCAATCTCGATGAGATAATCCTCAGAGACATCAACCAGCAGTTTGAAACCAATCAGATGAATAGCAGGATTCCATTCCTTGACTAGAGAGATGATTTTGGGTGTCTTTTTTAGGAACAAAATCTGAACCTCGTCAGTTGAAGAAATCTTAGCTTGATGATTTTGCTTGCTTAAAAATTCTTCCAAATTAGAGCTAGCTTGAACCTCCTCAAGCCCCGTCATATAAACAGGAGTGTAGTCAGACACCGCCATTGAGTGGACCAAGACCTGATAATCCTGAACACGTTCTTGCATTTCCAGTAGAAGGTCCTTGGTATTGTTAATTTCTCGAATGCTTAGGTTGGGATGGGCTTCTGGCTTCACGGCTCGTTTTGTTGTTATCAAACAAACTTCATGCCCTGCAGCAAGCAGGGTTTCTGTAATGATTTTCCCCAAGCGACCAGTAGAATGGTTAGTGATAGAGCGGACGCTATCGATAGCTTCACTGGTACCGCCCGATGTAACTAAAATTTTCATAGCACTATTGTACACAAAAATAAACGGTAAGTAAAATGAAAGCGATAAAAATTGAGTAAATTAATATATGGTCGATTTTGACAATCTCTTTTGTTTATTGCATAATAGGAGTATATGCAATAAAGGAGAGTGTTTAATGGATTTTTTTAAATTTGCTGATAATTTTACAAAAGAAGCTAGTAAGGTATTGAATAATGCTGGATCCGCTGCCAGTAAAGTATTAAATGAAGCAGGGAAATTTACTGGAGAAGCTATTACAGAGTCTGTAAAAGTTATAGAAAATGTATCAAGTCAGGTTGGCGATGTTATCACAGATGTTTCTGAAAAAGCTATTGGGGTAGCTAGTGATGTGGCAGAACATGTAACTAAAGCTTCATCGGAAACTTTTAATGAAGCGGGTAAAATAGCGAATAATACGAAAGAGCAAATTGATACTGTTGACCTTTTTAATTCTAAACTTAGACAAGAAGCTGTCGAGGGATATAAAGAATCTATAAGATTGTATAATGATGAAGCTGATAATTTAGCTAATAAATCAACAGAACTCTATCAGGTTAGGGAAAAAGCGGTCAAAGTTGTAAAAATTATTGAAGAAAGAATTAGTAAGCTAGCCAATAAGCCAAAAGAGTTTGAAACAAAATTAGAAGAAATTGATGTTGAAATTCAGAATTTTGAAGATAAGCAAATTGCTATTTCACAGTCAATTAAGGAAGCTGAATTAGCAAGTGGTAGCACAGCGGCTACGGCTTCTCTTAGCGCATTAGGAGTAACAGTTGCAACTTTGGGGCCTACTGCCGCTATGGGTGTTGCAACTACATTTGGTGTTGCATCAACAGGTACTGCAATTTCAAGTTTGACAGGTGCTGCAGCAAATAGCGCCGCTCTGGCTTGGTTAGGTGGTGGAAGTGTAGCAGCTGGTGGCGGTGGAGTGGCAGCAGGTAACGCATTTTTAGCATTAGCTGGTCCTGTCGGTTGGGGAATTGCAGGCGTTATGTTGACCGCTTCTGTAGGCGCTGGTGTAGTAGCTAATAGGAAAAATGAAGAAGTTGCAAAAGAGGCTATAGAGGAACAGAAAAAGGTAGAATTGTTGGCTAGACAACTTAAAGAAAAGGTAATAGAAGTTACGGAATTAATAGAACTAACTGAAAAACAAACAGAAGGAATTTATTTAGCCAATTTATCTTTAACTGGAATGGACTATAGCTTATTTACTGAAGATGAAAAATATAAAGCAGGTAATTTAGTGAATTCAACACTATCACTGACAGCTATGATAAATAAGGGAATTAAAATAAATGGTTAATCAAATTTTTAATCAAGCATTTAACCAAGGTATTGGAGCATATGTCAATTGCTTAAATAATTTAAGAATTCAAGACTTACAAATTGCTATGAAAATGATAGAAGATGAAGCTCGTAATGTCATCTTAAACAAGGATAATGCCTCTAAATTTTTAGATTATGCTAAAGATAATATAGAAGATGTTATTGTTAAAAATCGTGGCGGTGATCGTGGAGTACATGGTTTTATAGCAGAGTTTGCAGAAGCAGGAATTGTAAATGCAAGGAGAGCAATTGAGGGATTAAACCCAATAGTTAAAGTATTGAATGACAATGGACCAGCCGATTTATTAATTGGTAGAAACACCATTCAAATGAAGTTTTATAATAATTTACGTGATGAATTAGAACAATCATTTTTTTACAATACAAAAATGAAAATGATGTTTCCAAAAGATCACGTTCAAGTATTTGAAAAAATAATGGCTGGAGCAAAAGAAGTTGAATTTAATGGCAAGAGATTATCCATTAAACAAATTACGGATATACGCCAAATGATTAATGATATCACTGAAAGTAAGGGACTTACTTCATACAGATCTTGGATGAAATCTTCTGCTTTAGATTATAAAGACGCTCAAAAGAATTCAATTAACTCTTTATTGGATTCTGAACAGAAAAATATTTATAAAACAGTCAAACTGAAAAAACAAGAATTAAATAAAAAAAGATTAGTAGCCCAAAAACATGCATTACCAAATTTAAAAGAAGCTAACAAGGTTGCAAGAAACGCAACTTTTTTACAGGGTGGTTTAGCTTTGATGTCGAGTGTTTATGGAAAATATAAAGAAGGAAAAAGTATTTTTGAATTCGAACAGTCAGATTGGTTAGATTGTGGATTGAATACAGCTGAAGGAGTTGTAAAGGGTGCAATATCTGGTTATTCAATTTACGGATTAACAAACGTCTTGGGGATTAGTGCTCCAAATGCTAGTGCCTTAGTTATGGCAACTTATGGAATGATAGACATTGTTCTAAAGTATAGATCTACTGAAATAACCCAAGATGAATTTATGAATCTTTTGACATTAAATGTAATGGATGCTTCCTTTGCAACAATAGGTGCTTGTATTGGTCAAACAATGATTCCTATACCAGTTCTAGGTTCTGTAGTAGGCTCAATAGCCAGCTCACTCATTTGGGAAATAGGGAAGGGAATATTAAATGATAGCGAACAAAAAATCATTCAAGACTATAAGGAAAATCTGAATAATTACATAAAAATTTTAGATAAACATTACCTTGGTATTTATAACGAAATCATAGAAAAATATAAAAAATTGGGTAAATTACAAGATTATTCGTTTGATTTATCGTTAAATACTAAACTTAGTTTTGAATATTCTATTGAGTTGGCAGAAAAATTAGAAATTGAAGATACAATAATTTTACATAATTTATCTGAAATTGACAGCTATTTTCTTGACTAAATTATTTTTTCATTATTCTATAGTTTCAAACTATAAAGGCATATAAAATTTAAGAAAGGGCTCTAAAAACTTTAAAAATAGGGATATTTACGAACGTTTAGAGAGTTTTCGGATGTTAAAAATCTTGTTTTGTGTTATAATGAATTATCATATAAGAGGTTAGAGGAGTTTTGAATGAAAACAGATATTGAAATCGCACAGAGTATTGAGTTGAAGCCAATCGTTGATGTTGTAGAGAAACTTGGAATTTCTTACGACGATTTAGAGTTGTACGGAAAATACAAAGCTAAACTCAGCTTTGATAAAATTCGTGCAGTTGAGAGCAATCCAGTTGGGAAATTGATTTTGGTTACTGCTATCAACCCAACACCAGCAGGTGAAGGAAAATCAACTATTACCATTGGTCTTGCGGATGCCTTGAACAAGATTGGCAAGAAAACTATGATTGCTATCCGCGAACCGTCTCTTGGTCCAGTCATGGGGATCAAGGGTGGTGCTGCTGGCGGTGGTTATGCTCAAGTATTGCCAATGGAAGACATCAACCTCCACTTTACTGGAGACATGCATGCCATTACAACTGCTAACAACGCTCTTTCTGCTTTGATTGACAACCACTTGCATCAAGGAAATGAGTTGGGAATTGACCAACGTCGTATCCTCTGGAAACGTGTTGTGGACTTGAATGATCGCGCTCTTCGTCACGTGACGGTTGGACTTGGTGGTCCTCTAAACGGTATTCCTCGTGAGGATGGCTTTGACATTACAGTTGCTTCTGAAATCATGGCTATTCTTTGCTTGGCGACTGATATTGAAGATTTGAAACGTCGTTTGGCGAATATCGTTATTGGTTATCGTTACGACCGTACACCAGTTTCTGTAGGTGATTTGCAGGTTGAAGGTGCCTTAGCTTTGATTTTGAAGGATGCTATTAAGCCGAACCTGGTTCAGACAATTTACGGTACACCTGCTTTTGTACACGGTGGTCCATTTGCCAATATCGCTCATGGATGTAACTCTGTCTTGGCAACGACAACAGCCCTTCACTTGGCTGATTACACAGTTACAGAAGCTGGTTTTGGTGCAGACCTTGGTGCTGAGAAATTCCTTGATATTAAGACACCAAACTTGCCAACATCTCCAGATGCAGTTGTCATTGTCGCAACACTTCGTGCTCTTAAGATGAATGGCGGTGTGGCTAAAGACGCTTTGACAGAGGAAAACGTAGAAGCAGTGCGTGCAGGTTTTGCTAACTTGAAACGCCACGTTGAAAATATCCGTAAGTTTGGTATTCCAGCAGTAGTAGCTATCAACGAATTTGTTTCTGATACAGAAGCTGAAATTGCAGCCTTGAAAGAACTTTGTGCCTCAATCGATGTACCAGTTGAATTGGCTAGTGTCTGGGCTGATGGTGCAGAAGGTGGAGTAGCACTTGCCGAAACAGTTGTCAAAACTATCGCTGAAACCCCAGCTAACTATAAACGTTTGTATGATAATGACCTTTCTGTCCAAGAAAAGATTGAAAAGGTTGTTACTGAAATCTACCGTGGTAGCAAAGTGAACTTTGAAAAGAAAGCTCAAACACAAATCGCTCAAATCGTTCAAAACGGTTGGGACAAATTGCCAATCTGTATGGCTAAGACCCAGTATAGCTTCTCAGACAATCCGAATGCACTTGGGGCACCTGAAAACTTTGAAATTACCATTCGCGAATTGGTGCCAAAATTAGGTGCAGGCTTCATCGTTGCCTTAACTGGTGATGTCATGACCATGCCAGGACTTCCAAAGCGCCCTGCTGCTCTTAATATGGATGTTGAAAGCGATGGAACCGTTCTAGGCTTGTTCTAGTATATTGTAATTGACTTTAAGTGAGTCTGGGACAAAAAGATTTTGATTTTAGGAATTCTTTATTATAAATTTTTAAAATCAATAGATTAAGAAAAAAAGCGAACAAGATAGAATTCTGAATGTCAGATAACTCGTTTTGTTCGCTTTTTATATTTAAGGTTAGACTTTTGTCCCAAACTCATTTTTTCTCAGACTGCAAGCAGTTCATCAATAAGAATTATACTCTTCGAAAATCTCTTCAAACCACGTCAGATTCACCTTGCCGTAGGTATATGATACTGACTCTGTCAGTTCTATCCACAACCTCAAAACAGTGTTTTGAGCAACCTGCGGCTAGCTTCCTAGTTTGCTCTTTGATTTTTATTGAGTATCAGTCCTCTTTCTCTTGGGAAGAGGCTTTTTAATACTAGGAAAAGGACAGTTAGAGTCTTCTGTGTTATACTAGAGATATGTTAGATTTGAAAGAATACGGTATCGTCATGTGGCCGGAGGAGAAGATCATTTCTTTTCGTGAGAAACTTCTCGCTTGGTATGATGAAAACAAAAGAGATTTGCCTTGGAGGAGAAGTAAAAATCCTTATCACATCTGGGTATCTGAAATCATGCTTCAGCAGACCAGGGTGGATACAGTTATTCCTTATTATGAACGATTCTTGGACTGGTTTCCAACAGTGGAAAGTTTGGCAACAGCTCCTGAAGAAGGTTTGTTGAAGGCTTGGGAAGGTTTGGGTTATTATTCTCGAGTTCGTAATATGCAGGCTGCAGCTCAGCAGATTATGACTGACTTTGGGGGCCAATTTCCAAACACCTATGAAGGAATTTCCAGCTTGAAAGGAATTGGACCTTATACTGCAGGAGCCATTTCCAGTATCGCTTTTAATTTGCCTGAGCCAGCGGTCGATGGTAATGTCATGCGGGTTTTGGCGCGTCTGTTCGAAGTCAACCATGATATTGGGATTCCAAGTAATCGTAAAATTTTTCAAGTAATGATGGAAATCTTGATTGATCCGGATCGTCCGGGCGACTTTAACCAAGCTTTGATGGATTTAGGGTCTGATATTGAGGCTCCTGTAAATCCTAGGCCAGAAGAGAGTCCAGTGAAGGATTTCAGTGCGGCATATCAGAATGGAAGCATGGACCGTTATCCAATTAAGGCTCCAAAGAAAAAGCCAGTTCCCATTTATCTAAAAGCCCTAGTTGTGAAAAATGCTCAGGGACAATTTTTACTTGAAAAAAATGAAAGTGAAAAGTTATTAGCAGGATTTTGGCATTTTCCCTTGATAGAAGTAGATGAGTTTTCGCAAGAAGAGCAGTTTGACCTCTTTCATCAGGTTGCAGAAGAAAGTGTAAACTTTGGCCCTAGTCCAGAGGAGAGTTTCCAGCAGGACTATGACCTAGATGTTGATTGGCTTGATGGTTATTTTGAGACTGTCAAGCATGTCTTTAGTCATCGTAAATGGCATGTACAGATTGTAGCAGGTCAGGTAAGTGACTACCATGATTTTTCAGATAGGGAAGTTCGCTGGCTTTCACCAGAAGAGTTCAAGGATGTTCCACTTGCCAAACCCCAACAAAAAATCTGGCAGGCTTATGCAAAAGCCAACTTAGACAGTAGCAAAGACTAGCTATCGTGTCTTCTTGTCATTTTTTTGGTATAATAGTAGAGAAAAAGGTGAACATATGAAAAAAATACTAATTGTAGATGATGAGAAACCAATCTCGGATATTATCAAGTTTAATATGACCAAGGAAGGTTACGAAGTTGTAACTGCTTTTAACGGTCGTGAAGCGCTAGAGCAATTTGAAGCAGAGCAGCCAGATATTATTATTCTGGATTTGATGCTTCCGGAAATTGATGGTTTAGAAGTTGCTAAGACCATTCGCAAGACCAGTAGTGTACCTATTATCATGCTTTCAGCCAAAGATAGTGAATTTGATAAGGTTATCGGTTTGGAACTTGGGGCAGATGACTATGTAACCAAACCCTTCTCCAATCGTGAGTTGCAGGCGCGTGTCAAAGCTCTTCTGCGTCGTTCTCAACCTATGCCAGTAGATGGGCAGGAAGCAGATAGCAAGCCTCAACCTATCCAAATTGGGGATTTAGAAATTGTTCCAGATGCCTACGTGGCTAAAAAATATGGCGAAGAACTAGACTTAACCCATCGTGAGTTTGAGCTTTTGTATCATTTGGCATCGCATACAGGTCAAGTCATCACGCGCGAACATTTACTTGAGACTGTCTGGGGTTATGACTATTTTGGTGATGTCCGTACGGTTGATGTGACTGTCCGACGTCTGCGTGAGAAGATTGAAGATACGCCCAGCCGACCAGAGTATATCTTGACGCGCCGTGGTGTAGGGTATTACATGAGAAATAATGCTTGATTTACTGAAACAAACCATTTTTACCAGAGATTTTATCTTTATCCTGATTTTGTTAGGTTTCATCCTTGTTGTGACCCTCCTATTACTGGAGAATAGACGTGATAATATTCGATTGAAGCAAATCAATCAAAAGGTTAAAGATTTGATTGCAGGAGATTATTCCAAGGTTCTTGATATGCAAGGTGGGTCTGAAATCACCAATATTACCAATAATTTGAACGACTTGTCGGAGGTTATTCGTCTCACTCAGGAAAATCTAGAACAAGAGAGTAAGAGACTAAATAGTATTCTGTTTTATATGACAGATGGGGTCCTTGCGACCAATCGTCGGGGTCAGATTATCATGATTAACGATACAGCCATGAAGCAACTGGGGCTGGTTAAGGAAGATGTTCTGAATAGAAGCATTTTGGAAGTACTCAAGATAGAAGAAGACTATGAATTGCGTGATTTGATTACCCAAAGTCCAGAATTGTTGCTAGATTCCCAAGACGTCAATGGCGAATATCTGAGCCTTCGAGTTCGCTTTGCCTTGATACGTCGAGAGTCTGGCTTTATTTCAGGTTTGGTGGCTGTTTTGCACGATACGACGGAGCAGGAGAAGGAAGAACGCGAACGAAGACTCTTCGTATCCAATGTTAGCCATGAGTTACGGACTCCTCTGACCAGCGTAAAATCCTATCTTGAAGCCTTGGATGAGGGGGCTTTGTGTGAAACTGTAGCACCAGACTTCATCAAGGTTTCTCTGGATGAAACCAACCGTATGATGCGCATGGTGACGGACCTCCTCCATCTTTCACGGATTGATAACGCCACCAGTCACTTGGATGTGGAACTGATTAACTTCACTGCCTTTATTACCTTTATCCTCAACCGTTTTGACAAGATGAAAGGACAGGAAAAGGAAAAGAAATATGAGTTGGTGAGAGATTATCCTATCAATTCTATCTGGATGGAAATTGATACAGACAAGATGACACAGGTGATTGATAATATTTTAAATAATGCTATTAAGTATTCGCCAGATGGTGGTAAAATCACTGTTAGAATGAAGACAACTGAAGACCAGATGATTTTATCTATCTCAGACCATGGTTTAGGCATTCCTAAGCAGGATTTACCACGTATCTTTGACCGTTTTTATCGTGTGGATCGTGCTAGAAGTCGTGCCCAAGGTGGGACAGGTCTGGGACTGTCTATTGCTAAAGAAATTATCAAACAGCATAATGGCTTTATTTGGGCCAAGAGTGAATACGGTAAGGGATCAACTTTCACAATTGTGCTCCCTTATGATAAGGATGCAGTGAAAGAAGAAGTATGGGAGGACGAAGTAGAAGACTAGAATGAGTGAAACAGGCTTTAAATACAGTATTTTAGCGTCGGGTTCCAGTGGAAATTCCTTTTATCTGGAAACCCCCAAAAAGAAGCTTTTAGTGGATGCAGGTTTGTCTGGTAAGAAAATTACCAGTCTCCTTGCTGAAATTAACCGCAAGCCAGAAGACTTGGATGCCATCTTGATTACCCATGAGCATTCAGATCATATCCATGGAGTGGGTGTGTTAGCTCGCAAGTATGGTATGGATCTTTATGCCAATGAAAAGACCTGGCAAGCTATGGAAAATAGTAAGTATCTTGGCAAGGTGGATTCTTCGCAAAAGCATATCTTTGAAATGGGCAAAACCAAGACATTTGGAGATATCGATATCGAGAGTTTTGGTGTGAGTCATGATGCAGTCGCACCGCAGTTCTATCGCTTTATGAAGGATGATAAAAGTTTTGTCCTTTTGACAGATACAGGTTATGTCAGTGACCGTATGGCAGGCATTGTCGAAAATGCGGACGGCTATCTTATCGAGTCCAACCATGATGTAGAGATTTTGCGAGCAGGTTCTTACGCTTGGCGTCTCAAACAGCGAATCCTATCGGATCTCGGTCACCTTTCTAACGAAGATGGTGCTGAAGCGATGATTCGTACCTTGGGAAACCGCACTAAGAAAATCTACCTTGGGCATTTATCTAAGGAGAACAATATCAAGGAACTGGCTCACATGACCATGGTCAACCAGCTAGCACAAGCTGATCTGGGAGTTGGAGTAGACTTTAAGGTTTATGATACCTCACCAGATACCGCCACACCATTGACAGAGATATAGAAAGAACGCTGAGAAGGTGTTCTTTTTATAAATTAGTAGATATTTGTTGTGATATAACGTTCAAAAATAACATAGGAGAAGTAGTGTGAAAAGAAAATGGTTTTTTGCAGATTATTATGATACAACAATTATTTTACTTGCTTTAATCTCTGTTATTCTAGTCTTGCTTGGATTTGTTGAGATGATTGATTTGGACAATCAGCCTTATAGTATTATTGATTTAGTAATCTGGGGTGTTTTTGTAATTGATTATAGTTGGCGGTTCTTTTTAAGTAAAGGGAAATGGCGATTCATAATTGAAAATATCTTTGATCTGCTAGCTATCCTGCCTTTAAATGCTATTTTCACAGTTTTTCGATTAGGGCGTATCTTCCGCTTAGCAAGGCTGACAAAATTACTGAAACTGACTCGTTTACTTAGAATAATTGGACTTACAGGTAAATTAGAAAGAAAAATTAGTAGATTCTTACGGACAAATGGCCTGATTTATATCTTGTATGTTAATATTTTTATCGTTCTAGTTGGAAGTTCAATTTTATCTGTAGTTGAAGAAAAATCTTTCTCAGATAGTCTTTGGTGGGCTCTTGTGACAGTAACTACTGTTGGTTATGGTGATATTGTTCCAGTTTCCCTTTTTGGGAAATGGCTAGCAGTTTTACTGATGCTTGTCGGTATTGGAACAATAGGGATGCTAACAAGTGCCTTGACGAACTTTTTTGTAAAAGATAATCCAGATGAACAGATAAAACTTGATCAACTTCAAGATGAATTATCTAGTCAGAGAATATTACTAGAGAAGCAATCTGAGAAAATCGAAGAACTGCATCGGATGATACAGGACTTAGTTGAAAAAATATCATAAAGGTGAGACGAAACAAAACTTGATTCGAGGAGAAATCAAGTAAGTCTTGACACAATAAAACGCATATTATCAGGTATAAAAACTTGATACTATGCGTTTTATAGAGGAATGAAATAAAATCTGAACAAATCAATTAGGAATTTAAAGCATTTTATAACAACGTTTTAGAGTAACAGGGTGCTATTTCAACTTCAACCTACTATAATACAGAAAAAAACAACTCCCTGATAATTCAAGGAGTTGTCTATGGTTAAATTAGTTTTTAGAAGCTTCTTGGAATTCTGGGTTTTTCCATGCTTCGTCAATGATAGCTTGCAATTCTTTAGCAGATGCTTGCATTTTTTGAGTTTCTGCGTCGTTCAATGGAATGTTTACTGGACGAACGATACCATGTGCACCAACAACAGCTGGTTGACCGATAAAGACGTTCTCAACTCCGTATTGACCTTCTTGGAATACTGAAAGTGGAAGTACTGCGTTTTCATCGTCAAGGATTGCTTTAGTGATACGAGCAAGGGCTACTGCGATACCGTAGTATGTTGCACCTTTTTTGTTGATGATTGTGTAGGCTGCATCACGAACACCTTCGAACAATTCAATCAATTCAGCTTCTTGAACATTTTGAGTGTCTTTAAGGAATTCTTCAAGGTTTACACCAGCGATGTTTGCGTGTGACCAAACAGCGAACTCAGAGTCACCGTGTTCACCCATGATGTAAGCGTGAACTGAACGAGCATCTACATCCAATTTTTCAGCAAGTGCTTGACGGAAACGAGCTGAGTCAAGTGAAGTACCTGAACCGATAACGCGTTCTTTAGGGAAACCAGAGAATTTCCAAGTTGAGTAAGTCAAAACGTCAACTGGGTTAGCAGCAACAAGGAAGATACCTTTGAAACCTGATTCAACAACTTGAGTTACGATTGATTTGTTGATAGCAAGGTTTTTACCTACAAGGTCAAGACGAGTTTCACCTGGTTTTTGAGGCGCACCTGCAGTGATCACAACAAGGTCAGCGTCTGCACAGTCAGAGTATTGAGCTGCATAGATTTTTTTAGGTGAAGTGAAGGCAAGGGCGTGACTAAGGTCAAGTGCGTCACCAACAGCTTTTTCATGCAATTGTGGAATTTCGATAATTCCAAGCTCTTGTGCAATTCCTTGGTTAACAAGTGCAAAAGCGTAAGATGAACCTACAGCACCATCACCGACAAGGATAACTTTTTTGTGTTGTTTAGTTGAAGTCATTGTTCTAAACATCTCCTTAATTTTATTAGGGGATTTTCCCCAGACAACTTCATTCTATCACTTTTAAAAAACTTTGTCACGAATATGCCTTATAGTTCTCAATGTAAACGTTTTAGTGGTTTAGAGGCTGAAATAGATGGGAATTTATGGTATAATGTTGTTACTTACTAATTGTGAAATGAGGCATTTATTAATGCAGGATAAAAATTTAGTGAATGTCAATCTGACAAAGGAGATGAAGACGAGCTTTATCGATTACGCCATGAGTGTTATCGTAGCCCGGGCTCTTCCTGATGTTCGAGATGGCTTGAAACCTGTTCACCGTCGCATTCTCTACGGAATGAATGAATTGGGTGTTACTCCAGACAAACCTCATAAAAAATCTGCTCGTATTACAGGGGACGTCATGGGTAAATACCACCCACACGGGGATTCCTCTATTTATGAAGCCATGGTCCGTATGGCTCAATGGTGGAGCTACCGTTACATGCTTGTAGATGGTCATGGGAACTTTGGTTCCATGGATGGTGATGGTGCTGCCGCTCAGCGTTACACTGAGGCACGTATGAGCAAGATTGCTCTGGAAATGCTTCGTGATATCAATAAAAATACAGTTGATTTCGTTGATAACTATGACGCCAATGAACGGGAACCCTTGGTCTTGCCAGCACGTTTTCCAAACCTTTTGGTCAATGGAGCAACTGGTATCGCGGTTGGTATGGCAACCAATATTCCGCCTCATAACTTGGGTGAAACCATTGATGCAGTGAAGTTGGTCATGGACAATCCTGAAGTGACTACTAAGGATTTGATGGAAGTCTTGCCTGGTCCAGATTTTCCAACAGGCGCCCTTGTGATGGGGAAATCAGGCATCCATAAGGCTTATGAAACAGGTAAAGGTTCTATTGTCCTTCGTTCTCGTACTGAAATTGAAGAAACTAAGACTGGTCGTGAGCGCATCGTTGTAACGGAATTTCCTTACATGGTCAATAAAACCAAGGTGCATGAGCATATTGTTCGTTTGGTTCAGGAAAAACGCATTGAAGGGATCACAGCAGTACGTGATGAGTCCAACCGTGAAGGTGTTCGTTTCGTGATTGAAGTTAAGCGCGATGTCTCAGCTAATGTTATCCTCAATAACCTCTTCAAGATGACCCAGATGCAAACCAACTTTGGTTTTAATATGCTGGCGATTCAGAACGGTGTGCCGAAGATTTTGTCTCTTCGTCAGATTTTGGATGCTTATATTGAGCACCAAAAAGAAGTGGTTGTTCGACGTACTCGTTTTGATAAGGAAAAAGCGGAAGCGCGTGCTCATATTTTAGAAGGTCTCTTGATTGCGCTAGACCATATCGACGAAGTGATTCGTATTATCCGTGCTAGTGAAACGGACGCAGAAGCACAAGCCGAGTTGATGAGTAAGTTCAAGCTTTCTGAACGACAAAGTCAGGCTATCCTAGACATGCGTCTTCGTCGTTTGACAGGTTTGGAACGCGATAAAATTCAGTCTGAATATGATGATCTCTTGGCTCTGATTGCGGATTTGGCGGATATTCTTGCTAAACCAGAACGTGTTTCTCAAATCATCAAAGAAGAATTAGACGAAGTCAAGCGTAAGTTTGGTGACAAGCGTCGTACAGAGTTGATGGTCGGTGAAGTCTTGAGTCTTGAAGATGAAGATTTGATTGAAGAATCGGATGTCTTAATTACCCTTTCTAACAAAGGCTACATTAAGCGTTTGGATCAGGATGAGTTTACTGCCCAAAAACGTGGTGGCCGCGGTGTCCAAGGAACGGGAGTGAAAGATGATGACTTTGTTCGTGAGCTAGTGTCAACTAGCACCCATGATCATCTGCTATTCTTCACAAACAAAGGACGTGTCTATCGTCTGAAAGGCTATGAAATTCCTGAGTATGGCCGTACTGCCAAGGGATTGCCAATTGTCAATCTTTTGAAATTAGATGAAGGTGAAAGTATTCAGACGGTTATCAATGTTGAGTCTGATCGCAGTGATGATGCTTATCTCTTCTTTACAACCCGTCACGGTATTGTGAAGCGAACCAGTGTCAAGGAATTTGCTAATATTCGTCAAAATGGTCTCAAAGCTTTGAACCTCAAGGACGAAGATGAGTTGATCAATGTACTGCTGACAGAAGAAGATACAGATATTATCATTGGTACCAAGTTTGGTTATGCAGTTCGCTTTAATCAATCAGCCGTTCGCGGCATGAGTCGTATCGCCACAGGTGTGAAAGGTGTTAACCTTCGTGAAGGAGATACAGTTGTTGGTGCCAGCTTGATTACTGATCAAGATGAGGTTCTTATTATCACAGAAAAAGGATATGGTAAGCGTACAGTCGCTACTGAATACCCAACTAAAGGTCGTGGTGGTAAGGGAATGCAGACAGCTAAAATTACCGAAAAAAATGGCTTGCTGGCCGGTCTTATGACTGTTCAAGGGGATGAGGATGTGATGATTATCACTGATACAGGTGTCATGATTCGAACCAATCTTGCCAATATTTCACAAACAGGACGCGCAACTATGGGAGTTAAAGTAATGCGCCTGGATCAAGATGCTCAGATAGTGACCTTCACAACGGTTGCAGCGGCAGAAAAAGAAGAAGTTGGGACAGAAAATGAAACAGAAGGTGAAGCATAATGTCTCAAAAAAATAATAAAAAGAAAAATAAACGAAAAAATCTGCTGACAAATATCCTAGCAGGATTTCTGATAGTACTGTCACTGGCTTTGATTTTTAATGCGCAAATTCGAAATATTTTCATGGTCTGGAATACCAATAAGTATCAAGTTAGCCAGGTATCAAAAGAAAAAATAGAAGAAAATCAGGATACAGAAGGAAATTTTGATTTTGATTCGGTCAAAGCGATCTCTTCGGAAGCTGTTCTAGCTTCTCAATGGGATGCTCAAAAATTACCAGTTATTGGGGGAATTGCAATTCCTGAATTGGAAATGAATTTGCCGATTTTTAAAGGACTTGATAATGTTAATCTCTTCTACGGTGCTGGTACGATGAAACGCGAGCAAGTAATGGGAGAAGGAAATTATAGTCTAGCTAGTCACCATATCTTTGGTGTTGATAATGCTAATAAAATGTTATTTTCTCCTTTGGATAACGCTAAAAATGGTATGAAGATTTATCTAACCGATAAAAATAAAGTTTATACCTATGAAATCCGTGAAGTCAAACGTGTGACACCGGATCGTGTTGATGAAGTTGATGATAGAGATGGGGTCAATGAGATTACATTAGTAACCTGTGAAGACCTTGCTGCTACAGAACGTATTATTGTAAAAGGTGATTTGAAAGAAACAAAAGATTATTCACAAACATCTGATGAAATCCTAACAGCTTTCAATCAACCATATAAACAATTTTATTAAAAATGAAACCAGTAGAACAGATGATTTTACTGGTTTTCTTTTCAAAAAAATCTGCTAGATATAATAGAATGAAATAAGATACGAACAAATCGATTAGGAAAGCTAAATGAATTTCTAAAAATGTTTTAGTAACTGTAGTGTACTATTCTAGTGTCAATCTACTATATAAATTTTTAAGAAGGAGAGTTCTTTTGTGCCACTGGATAAAAATTTTTTATGAATATACAGAAAACGCTTCCTTAATTCTAAAGTTTGTGATATAATTATCAAGAAAAAAGATTTAGGAGTTTATTATGGTTTCTTCAGAATTTATCTCAAAGATTGAATTTGCTTGCAAGAAGAAAGAAAGTCTTTATAGCCAAAGCAAATTTAAGTATGCTATTCGTTCTATGTTCGCAGGTGCATTTTTAACCTTCAGTACAGCTGCTGGTGCAGTTGGGGCTGATTTGATTAATAAAATTGCACCAGGTAGTGGACGCTTCCTCTTCCCATTTGTCTTTGCTTGGGGCTTGGCCTACATTGTTTTCTTGAATGCTGAGTTGGTAACTTCAAACATGATGTTCTTGACTGCTGGTAGTTTCTTGAAAAAAATCTCTTGGAGAAAAACAGCTGAGATTTTACTTTACTGTACCTTGTTCAACCTTATCGGGGCTTTGATAGCAGGTTGGGGCTTTGCTCATTCGGCAGCTTATGCACATCTGACACACGATAGTTTCATCTCAGGGGTTGTTGAGATGAAGTTAGGCCGTTCAAATGAATTAATCTTGCTTGAGGCGATTTTGGCAAATATTTTCGTAAATATTGCGATTCTTTCATTTGTTTTGGTCAAAGATGGTGGTGCCAAACTTTGGCTTGTGTTGTCAGCGATTTACATGTTTGTATTCTTAACAAACGAGCACATTGCGGCGAACTTTGCTTCTTTCGCGATTGTAAAATTCAGTGTTGCTGCTGACTCAATTGCAAACTTCGGTGTTGGGAATATGCTTCGCCACTGGGGGGTAACCTTCATCGGAAACTTTATCGGAGGAGGCCTCTTGATGGGTCTTCCATACGCCTTCCTCAATAAAAACGAAGATACTTATGTAGATTAAGAAAATGAGCACGATTGATTCGTGCTTTTTTTGTTTTGTAAGAAGCAATAGCCACTCTTTATATCAAAATATAGAAAAGAGGTATTAGTCAAGATAATCCTAAGGTGCTACAATATCTTTAATCAAACTATATGGAGGTCGCTTTATGACTCGTGATTTTAAATTTGAAACCTTGCAACTACATGCTGGTCAAGTCGTGGATCCAGCTACCAAGTCTCGTGCAGTACCGATTTATCAGACAACATCCTTTGTTTTTGATGATACTGAGGAGGCTGCAGATCTTTTTGCGTTGAAGAAAGCTGGAAATATCTATACTCGTATTACTAACCCTACAACAGCTGCCTTTGAAGAAAGAATTGCTGCTCTTGAAGGTGGTGTTGGAGCTCTTGCAACCGCATCAGGTATGGCTGCAGTGACTTATACGATTTTGGCGCTTGCCCATGCTGGTGACCATGTTGTAGCAGCATCAACTATTTACGGTGGGACTTTCAATCTTTTGAAAGAAACCCTTCCTCGTTATGGGATCACAACAACCTTTGTCGATGTGGATAATTTGGAGGAAGTGGAAGCAGCTATCAATGACAATACCAAGCTTGTCTTGATTGAAACCTTGGGGAATCCCTTGATAAACATTCCTGACTTGGAAAAATTGGCTGAGATTGCGCATAAACACCAGATTCCACTCGTTTCGGATAATACCTTTGCTACACCTTATTTGATTAATGTCTTTTCTCACGGTGTAGATATTGCTATTCACTCTGCGACTAAGTTTATCGGTGGGCATGGTACGACTATTGGTGGAGTGATTGTCGATAGCGGTCGTTTTGACTGGGCGTCTTCAGGAAAATTCCCTCAATTTGTTGAGGAAGACCCAAGCTACCACAACTTGAGCTATACTCGTGATGTAGGTGCGGCTGCCTTTATTATCGCTGTTCGTGTTCAATTGCTTCGTGATACAGGTGCGGCCTTGTCACCATTCAATGCCTTCTTGTTACTACAAGGACTTGAAACCCTTTCACTTCGTGTGGAACGCCATGTGCAAAATGCTGAGAAAATTGTTGATTTTCTTGTCAACCATCCTAAGGTAGAAAAAGTAAATTATCCAAAATTGGCAGATAGTCCTTATCATGCCTTGGCTGAGAAATATTTGCCAAAAGGTGTGGGTTCAATCTTTACCTTCCATGTCAAAGGTGGGGAGACAGAAGCATGCAGGGTAATTGATCATTTGGAAATCTTCTCTGATCTTGCAAACGTTGCAGACGCTAAGTCTCTGGTTGTTCATCCAGCTACAACCACTCACGGTCAATTGTCAGAAAAAGACCTTGAAGCAGCAGGTGTCACACCAAACCAAATCCGTTTGTCAATCGGACTTGAAAATGTAGATGATTTGATCGAAGATTTGCGCTTGGCCTTGGAAAAAATTTAAAGTAAAAGAAGATAAACAGTGGGTTTTGACTCACTGTTTTTGATTTTCCCTCAGGCATGATATAATGGTTACAGAAGTCTAGAAAGAGGAACGATATGAACGAAATCAAATGTCCCAACTGTGGGGAAGTTTTTACAGTAAATGAAAGCCAGTATGCTGAACTTTTGTCCCAAGTGAGAACGGCAGAGTTTGATAAGGAATTGCACGATCGCATGAAGCAGGAACTGGCCTTGGCTGAGCAGAAGGCCATGAATGAGCAACAGTCTAAACTGGCTCAGAAGGATCAACAAATCGCGCAATTGCAGAGTCAAATCCAAAACTTTGATACAGAGAAAGAGTTGGCCAAGAAAGAGGTTGAACAGACAAGCCATCAGGCTCTCTTGGCCAAGGACAAGGAAGTGCAGGCCTTGGAAAACCAATTGGCGACCTTGCGTTTGGAGCATGAAAATCAACTGCAAAAGACCCTTTCTGACCTAGAAAAAGAACGGGATCAGGTCAAAAATCAACTCCTCTTGCAAGAAAAAGAAAATGAGTTGTCTTTGGCTTCTGTTAAACAAAACTATGAAGCCCAGCTTAAAGCAGCCAGTGAACAAGTTGAGTTTTATAAGAATTTCAAGGCTCAACAATCAACAAAAGCGATTGGGGAAAGTTTGGAACAATATGCAGAGAGTGAGTTTAACAAGGTCCGCAGTTTCGCCTTTCCAAATGCTTACTTTGAGAAGGATAACAAGGTCTCTGCGCGCGGGTCTAAGGGGGACTTTATCTTCCGTGAATGTGATGAAAATGGTGTCGAAATCATTTCCATCATGTTTGAGATGAAAAACGAAGCGGATGGAACAGAGAAGAAGCACAAGAATGCGGACTTCTACAAGGAATTGGACAAGGACCGTCGGGAGAAGAACTGCGAGTATGCCGTTCTGGTGACCATGCTAGAGGCAGATAACGACTACTTTAACACAGGGATTGTTGACGTCAGCCACGAGTATGAAAAGATGTATGTGGTTCGTCCTCAATTCTTTATCCAGTTGATTGGGCTCTTGCGAAATGCGGCTCTTAATTCCCTTAAATACAAGCAGGAGTTGGCCTTGGTTCGGGAGCAAAATATTGATATTACGCATTTTGAGGAAGACTTGAATGCATTTAAACAGGCCTTTGCTAAGAACTATAATTCAGCTTCGACTAACTTTGGCAAAGCTATCGATGAAATTGATAAGGCTATCAAACGCATGGAAGAGGTTAAGAAATTCCTAACCACATCTGAAAACCAACTCCGCCTTGCAAACAATAAATTGGAAGATGTTTCCGTCAAAAAATTAACTCGAAAAAATCCAACTATGAAAGCGAAATTTGAAGCTCTGAAGGGGGAGTGAGAAAGCAAAAATGAACGGTATTATCAACTTAAAAAAAGAAGCGGGGATGACCTCGCATGATGCGGTTTTTAAACTGCGTAAGATTTTGGGAACCAAGAAGATTGGTCATGGTGGGACCTTAGATCCGGATGTAGTGGGAGTTCTGCCCATTGCAGTTGGCAAGGCGACACGAATGGTCGAGTTTATGCAGGATGAGGGCAAGGTCTATGAGGGGGAGATTACTCTCGGATATTCAACAACGACTGAGGATGCAAGTGGGGAAGTTGTCGCAGAGACGCCTGTTTTATCGCCCTTGGATGAAGCCATTGTCGATGAAACGATTGCTAGCTTGACTGGGCTTATCACACAGATTCCGCCTATGTATTCGGCTGTCAAGGTTAATGGTCGCAAGCTCTATGAGTATGCTCGTGATGGTCAGGAAGTGGAGCGCCCAGAACGTCAGGTGACCATTTATCAATTTGAACGAACAAGTCCGATTTCTTATGAGGGCGAACTTGCACGTTTTACTTTTCGTGTGAAATGCAGTAAGGGAACTTACATCCGTACCTTGTCAGTTGATTTGGGAGAGAATCTTGGATACGCTGCCCATATGTCATACCTGACAAGGACTAGTGCAGCAGGTTTGCAACTGGAGGATGCTCTTACCTTGGAAGAAATTGCTAGAAAAGTGGAGGCTGGTCAACTGGACTTTCTCCATCCTATAGAGATTGGGACAGGGGACCTCGTCAAGGTTTTCCTAAGTCCAGAAGAGGCTACAGAAGTGCGCTTTGGTCGTTTTATCGAGCTAGATCAGTCGGATAAGGAATTGGCTGCCTTTGAAGGCGATACATTGCTAGCAATTTTAGAAAAACGGGATAATCTCTATAAGCCAAGGAAGGTTTTTAGCTAGTCTAACTGGGTGTAGGGATTGGAAATGTTTCCCTTAAACTATCCAAATCAGACTATAAATTTGGCAAAAAATGTGATAGAATAGACGAGGATAAAAAAACGGAGGATAGCATGCAAAATAGACCAATCATTATCGGAGTGACAGGTGGTTCTGGTGGAGGAAAAACCAGTGTTTCAAAAGCCATTTTATCGCATTTTCCAGATGAAAAGATTTCCATGATTGAGCACGATTCATACTACAAGGATCAGTCTCACTTGACCTTTGAAGAGCGTGTCAAAACCAACTACGACCATCCTTTTGCCTTTGATACAGACTTGATGATTGAGCAAATTAAGGAATTGTTGGCAGGGCGTCCGGTGGACATCCCGACTTATGACTATACAGAGCATACACGAAGTAGCAAGACCTATCGGCAGGATCCTCAAGATGTCTTTATCGTTGAGGGGATTTTGGTCTTGGAGGACAAGCGTCTGCGCGATTTGATGGATATCAAGATTTTTGTGGATACAGATGATGATGTGCGCATTATTCGTCGTATCAAGCGCGATATGGAAGAACGTGGCCGTAGTCTTGATAGCGTTATTGACCAGTATTTAGGTGTGGTTAAACCAATGTACCACCAGTTTATCGAGCCGACCAAGCGTTATGCTGATATTGTCATTCCTGAAGGGGTCAGCAATACAGTTGCTATCGACCTGTTGACCACCAAGATTGCAAAGATTTTGGAAGAAGCTCGAAACAGCAAATAATCAGATGAATTAGATTTAAGTAAATTTATTGTATATGTATTAAGTTTGGAAAATAAATAATCAAAAGAAACTAAGTTTTCTCTAAATCGTTCTAAGAAAGAGTGAGTAATATGAACAAAAACTCAGTAAAATTTGGATTAGCAAGCGCATGCTTAACTTCTGCTATCTTATTTGGGGTACATACAGTTGAAGCTTCTGACCAATCTTCAAACATTCAACAAAACGAGTCTGATAGTTATGGCAAGGCTTTAACTACGTATAAGGCAGAAACAACAAAATATGAATTAGATAAGAAAGCATATGAAGCAGAACTTAAAGCCTACAATGAAAGTGTGGCTAAATATGAAGCGGACAAGGCTGAGTACGATAAGGCGAAGGCTGAATATGACAAAGTGTTAGCTACAAACAAAGAGACACTTACAAAATACGAAAGGGACCTTTCGGAATACAATAAACAAAAATCTGAGGCGGACAAGGTAAAAGCTGAGTACGAAAAACTTAAAGCTGAGTGGGATGCTAAAAAAGCACAATATGAAAAAGATAAAGCGGCCTATGACAAAGCTCAAACTGACTATAATATGGCCAAAGCTGATTATGACGCTAAACTCGCAACATACAATACAAAACTTGCAGAATACAATAAACAAGTTAAATCTAATGAAGCTGCTGATAAAATTGAAAACGATAAACGTAGAGCAGAATATAACGAAAAATTGAAAAAATTCGAAGAAGAATCGAAGAAACCAGGTCGTTTTGCAAGCGAAGAAAAAAACTATTTGATTTTCGTTAAAGAACCAAATGCTAAAATCAGCATAGAAGTTAAAGATACTGGTGATACTGGTGCTTTAGCAATGTTGAAATATACTCAGAAAGACGGAAGTTTTTGGAAACTAAATCATAAAAAGTTGAGTAGCGACCAATTATCAGATGAAGCATTAGCAAAAAATAATTTGACAGATAAGATCATCAAACGATGGGATGAAACAGTAACAGGTTATCGAGAATACGGCAAAGACCCACATATCACCACATATCCTGTCATTGCCAAAAAAGATAGACCGTTTACCGTGACTTACACAAACTTAGAGAACACCACATACGATAAGAAAAAAGTCACACGTATTGATTATGAATACACTGTCTTAGAGACTGGTAGTTCTGTTGATACAATGCAAATTTCTCCTGCCTACGATCCAACTATTTCAGTATCAATCTATGGTGATTTCAGAAAACATGGATATAGTACAAGAGTTCGTATGAAACCAACTCTATATCTTGAAGATGGAACGAAAGTGATTCCAACAAAAGAAAAACCAGTTATGTTTGCAGTGAGTTCTATGAATACAGGATGGCATGGTTATAGTGACAATTCGTATTATTTCGCAGACAATAAGGATATGTTTAAGGAATTCTATGGGAAATCAGGAGTTTATGACGAATACTTAAATGACGAATTTAAGAAACTGTATAACGTAGACCTCGAAACAGCATCAAAACCCGGCGGATTATTGAGTGACCCTTCCAAACGTCAAGAGTGGAATACAAAAAAAGCAGAATTGAAAACAGCATACGTAAAAGATGAAGAAGAGTACAAAAAAGATGGTTTCAAAAAAGTCAAAGATTATATGACTAACAAATATGGATCCAATGTGAATACATGGCCTAGTACCTATCGTGAAATTGTGTATGCTATTCATAATGCTTCATTTATCAAATTGAATGAATCTTTTGTCTATAAACATGATGATGGATTTTATGCCGATAAAACATTAGATGAAATTAACAGTGGAAACCCGGTATGGGATAACCAAGAATCACCTTACAAATACAAAGGTGCAGGTGTTATAAAAGTGACAGAAGATGGCTTCTATTTGGAATTTGGTGCAACCGTCCCATTCACTCAATTATTCGGAATCAACACGGCTATCGTTGACGAATATATTGATGTGAAACCGAAACTAGAATTGGTTGAAACACCAAAACCAACGCCACCAACGAAACCAGTTGAACCAAAACAACCAGAACTTAAAGAACCAACACCATTAGGAGTTGCTCCAAAAGAACCAAACAAGTTCGATAAAGAAAAACCAGTGAAACCTGACTTGAAAGAACCAAAAGCTCCAACCCCACCGGTTAAGCCTGACTTGAAAGAACCAGCGCCACCAACGAGACCAGTGGAGACACCAAAAGAGGAGACACCAGTAAAACCTGTTGAACCACCAAAAGTGGAGACACCAGTAAAACCAGTGGAACCGCCAAAAGTGGAGAAACCAACAAAACAAGTTGAGACACCAAAAGAGGAGATACCAACGAAACTAGTTGAGACACCAAAAGAGGAAAAACCAACATTGCCACGTACGGGGAGTGCGTCGGACATGAGTATGACTGTGGTTGGGTTATTAACAACTTTAGCATCATTCTTTGTGTTTACTAAACGTAAAGATGAAAGTAACAAATAGTTATCAAGGTTTTGTCGAAAAGATTTAAGCAGAAGGCAAAAAGTTCACTTTTAAAATATCAAAAAAACGAGTATATCCGTAATTGGAGATACTCGTTTTCTTATGCCATAAGCTGTCAGATATTTGTTGTAAACCTATTATTTATTTTTCCCTCATAATGGTACATAAATGGAGATTTTTAGGCATATTTTTGGTATAATAATACCCATGAAAGAGCAAGAAAATGAATAGTAGGTGGAGATGGAAAAGTATTTATCGGTAACAACTTTGACCAAGTATCTGAAAATGAAATTCGATAGAGACCCTTACTTGGAACGGGTCTATTTAACTGGTCAAGTTTCCAACTTTCGTAAACGACCTACTCACCAATATTTCTCCCTAAAGGATGACCATGCAGTCATTCAAGCGACCATCTGGTCTGGGATTTATCAGAAATTAGGCTTTGACCTTGAAGAAGGAATGAAGATCAATGTGATTGGGCGTGTGCAGGTCTATGAACCAAGTGGTAGCTACTCCATCATCATTGAAAAGGCAGAGCCTGATGGGGTTGGGGCGCTTGCGATTCAGTTTGAACAACTCAAGAAAAAATTGACGGAAGAAGGTCTGTTTCAAGAGAGATTCAAGCAACCTCTTCCCCAATTTTCTAAGAGAATTGGTGTGGTGACCAGTCGCAGTGGAGCTGTTATTCGAGATATTATCACGACTGTCAGCAGGCGATTTCCAGGTGTCGATATTCTTCTCTATCCGACCAAGGTTCAAGGTGATGGAGCGGCAGAAGAAATTGCTCGAAATATTGCGCGTGCGAATCAACGGGACGATTTGGATTTGCTGATTATTGGTCGTGGTGGTGGTTCCATCGAGGATCTCTGGGCCTTTAATGAAGAAATTGTGGTACGAGCTATTTTTGAATCTCGTCTGCCAGTTATTTCTAGTGTGGGGCATGAGACAGATGTGACCTTGGCGGATTTTGTGGCAGATAGACGGGCTGCAACGCCGACAGCTGCAGCTGAACTAGCAACACCAGTGACCAAGTTGGATGTATTGGCTCATTTGCAAAATCAAGAAAAACGGATGGCGACAGCAGTCCGAAATGTCCTATCTAAGAAACAAGAAGCTTTAAAAAAATGCAGTCAGTCAGTCATCTTTAGACAGCCAGAGCGCTTGTATGATGGTTATTTGCAACGATTGGACCAATTGCAACTGCGATTAAAACAAAGTTTACGTACACGGATTTCTGATAACAAGCAAGTAGTTCAATCAAGGACGCATCAATTAGTACAATTATCACCTGTGACCAAAATCCAACGCTATCAGGACCGGCTTGCTCAGTTGGACAAGCTCCTACGTAGCCAAATGGCGCTGATTTATGATGCCAAGGTTGCTGAGGTGAAAAGACTTTCAGAAGCCTTGTTGATGTTGGATACTAGTCGAATTGTGGCGCGTGGCTATGCAATTGTCAAAAAAGAAGAGTCAGTTATCGATTCGGTTGAGAGTTTGAAGAAAAAAGACCAAGTGACGCTTTTGATGCGAGATGGTCGAGTAGAATTAGAGGTTAAAGATGTCAAAACAAAAGAAATTTGAGGAAAATCTAGCAGAACTGGAGACCATTGTCCAAAGTTTGGAAAATGGTGAAGTTGCTCTGGAAGATGCGATTGCCGCCTTTCAAAAGGGTATGGTCTTGTCAAAAGAGCTCCAAGCGACGCTGGACAAGGCTGAAAAGACCTTGGTCAAGGTCATGCAAGAAGACGGAACAGAAAGTGATTTTGAATGAAGAAGCAAGAAAAATTAGCTCTTGTCGAGTCGGTCTTGGAAGATTTTTATGGAGACCAGCAGTTTGCCTCGAGTTTACGAGAAGCTGTTCTCTATTCCATTCATGCTGGTGGCAAGAGAATTCGGCCTTTTCTCTTGCTAGAGGTTCTGGAATCCTTGCAGGTTGCCATCAAACCAGCTCATGCGCAGGTGGCTGCGGCCTTGGAAATGATTCATACAGGGAGCTTGATTCATGATGATCTTCCAGCTATGGATGATGATGATTACCGTCGGGGACGCTTGACAAACCATAAGAAATTTGGTGAAGCTATGGCGATTTTGGCTGGAGATGCTTTATTCCTGGACCCTTACGCCTTGATAGCGCAGGCAGATTTGCCAAGTCAGATTAAGGTGGACTTGATTGCCAACTTATCTCTTGCTTCAGGAAGTCTAGGCATGGTAGCAGGGCAAGTTTTGGATATGGAGGGAGAACGCCAACATTTGTCTTTGGAAGAACTTCAGACTATTCATGCCAATAAGACTGGGAAATTACTAGCCTATCCCTTCCAAGCAGCTGCTATCATTGCGGAATTGGCACCTGAGATGCAGGCAAAACTGAAAACTGTTGGTGAATTGATTGGACTTGCTTTTCAAGTTCGAGATGACGTACTGGATGTGACCGCCAGTTTTGAGGAAATAGGTAAGACACCACAAAAGGACTTGCAGGCAGAAAAGTCAACCTATCCTGCCTTGTTGGGCTTGGAAGAGGCTATTGACTTTTGTAACCAAACTCTGGATCAAGCTAATGCAAAATTAGAAGAAATTGCCCAGCAAATTCCCTTTGAAACAGAATCGATTGTAAGTGTAGTAGAAAGTTTGAGAATCAATGGCTAAGGAAAGAGTGGATGTACTAGCTTATAAACAGGGCTTGTTTGAAACGCGAGAACAGGCCAAGCGTGGTGTCATGGCGGGTCTAGTCGTAGCAGTCCTGAATGGAGAACGGTTTGACAAACCAGGAGAGAAAATCCCAGACGACACCGAGCTAAAACTCAAGGGTGAAAAACTCAAGTATGTTAGCCGTGGTGGCTTGAAATTGGAGAAGGCCTTGCAGGTCTTTGATTTGTCAGTTGATGGGGCGACCACAATTGATATCGGTGCTTCTACTGGAGGTTTTACCGACGTCATGCTGCAGAATGGTGCTGAGTTAGTCTTTGCAGTCGATGTCGGCACCAATCAGTTGGCTTGGAAATTACGCCAAGACCCAAGGGTTGTCAGCATGGAGCAGTTCAATTTCCGCTATGCAGAAAAGACTGATTTCGAAAAGGAACCGAGCTTTGCCAGTATTGATGTCAGTTTCATTTCCCTTAGTCTGATTTTGCCAGCCTTGCACCGAGTCTTGGCAGATCAAGGGCAGGTTGTGGCTCTAGTTAAGCCTCAGTTTGAGGCAGGACGTGAGCAAATCGGGAAAAATGGAATTATTCGAGATGCCAAGGTTCACCAAAATGTCCTTGAATCTGTCACAGTTATGGCAGTAGAGGAAGGCTTTTCAGTCCTTGGCTTGGACTTTTCTCCTATCCAAGGCGGTCATGGAAATATTGAGTTTTTAGCGTATTTGAAAAAAGAAGAGTCGGCAAGCAATCAGGTTCTTGCTGATATTGAAGAAGTAGTAGAGAGGGCGCATAGTCAATTTAAAAATGAATAAAAAAGATAGACTTGAAAAAATTAGACGATTTGTGACAGATTATCAAATCGGTACACAAGAAGAAATCGTAGAACATTTGAAAGAAGCAGGTATCACTGCTACTCAAGCAACGGTATCACGAGATATCAAAGAGCTAGGTATTGTCAAAATTCCTTTGAGAGACAACACCTATGTCTATGAATTGCCAAAATCAATCGTGAAAAGTTTGCAACTGGCTGAAGACAATATTGAGTCAGCTGAATTGATGGATAAGATGATCAATCTCCAAGTTATTCCAGGAAATACAGCTTTTGTAAAAGCTCAGTTAATCGAGACTTTTTCGGGCAAGATTTTCAGCTGTTTGGCTGATGATAGCTCGATTTTAGTCATTGCCAGAAGTGAAAGTCTAGCTGAGGAAATCTTTGAACAAGTAAAAAATTGGTAGGTCTATATGTTACTTGAAATTTCGATAAAAAACTTTGCCATTATTGAGGCTATTTCCCTCAATTTTGAAAAGGGAATGACCGTCCTGACTGGTGAAACAGGCGCAGGGAAGTCGATTATCATTGATGCCATGAATATGATGTTGGGAGCTCGTGCGACGACAGATGTTATTCGTCATGGTGCACCAAAGGCAGAGATTGAGGGGCTTTTCTCAGTTGAGAATAGTCGCCTTTTACAGGAAATTTTTGATGAGCAAGGTTTGGAATTGGGTGATGAGATTATCATCCGTCGGGAAATTCTGCAAAATGGTCGTAGTATTAGCCGCGTGAATGGTCAGATGGTTAATCTATCTGTTTTGCGTGCTATTGGGCAACATCTTGTGGATATTCATGGTCAGCATGACCAAGAAGAGTTAATGCGTCCTCAACTGCACATCCAGATGTTGGATGAATTTGGCGATGCAGCTTTTTGGAACTTGAAAGAAACCTATCAAACGAGTTTTGATGCCTATCGAAAAATGCGTAAGCAGGTTCTGGAAGTCAAGAAAAACCAACAGGAACACAAGGCTCGTATTGAAATGTTGGAATTTCAAATGGCAGAAATTGAGACGGCAAATTTGCAAGCAGGAGAAGACCTGGTTCTCAACCAAGAACGAGAGAAACTTCTCAACCATAAAAATATTGCGGATACACTGAACAATGCCTACAGCATGTTGGACAATGAAGACTTTTCAAGTCTAGCTAATGTTCGTTCAGCCATGAATGATATGGAAAGTGTTGAAGAGTATGACCCTGACTACCGTGAAATTTCAAGCTCTCTGTCTGAGACCTACTATGTCTTAGAAGATATTAGCAAACGTTTGGAAGCTATCATTGAGGATCTTGATTTTGACGGCAATCGTCTCATGCAGGTTGAGAATCGTTTGGACCTCCTTCATAGCATTACGCGTAAATATGGTGGGACTGTAGACGATGTCTTGCTTTATTTTGCCAAGATTACGGAAGAATACAATCTCTTGACAGGCAATAACCTTTCGTCTGAGGACATGGAAGCAGAGCTCAAGAAATTGGAAGTTAACCTTGTTGCTTTGGCAGGTCAGCTTGCCTCTGCTCGTCATGATTTGGCCCAGCAACTCGAAGATGAGATTAAACAAGAACTACAGGACCTTTATATGGAAAAAGCCCAGTTTCAGGTTCGTTTTAGCAAGGGCAAATTCAGTCGCGAGGGTAATGAAACGGTTGAGTTTTACATATCAACCAACCCTGGCGAAGACTTTAAACCCTTGGTCAAGGTTGCGTCTGGTGGGGAATTATCTCGTCTCATGCTAGCCATTAAATCTGCCTTTTCACGTAAAGAAGGTAAGACCAGCATTGTCTTTGATGAAGTGGATACGGGAGTTTCAGGTCGTGTAGCTCAGGCTATTGCACAGAAGATTCACAAGATTGGTCAGCATGGTCAGGTTCTGGCTATTTCCCATTTGCCACAAGTAATTGCGATTGCGGATTATCAATTCTTTATTGAGAAGATTAGTAATGACCATTCAACAGTTTCGACTGTTCGTCTCTTGACGGTTGAGGAGCGAGTCGAGGAAGTTGCCAAGATGTTGGCAGGTGATGATGTGACGGAAGCAGCCCTGACGCAAGCCAGAGAATTGTTGAGAAACAGGGAGAAATAAGATGACAGACTATTATGTAATTGGAGACGTTCACGGAAAAGCTGGGATGCTGGAAGACCTTCTTAAAACATGGGATGGTCAGACCCAGTTGCTCTTTCTAGGGGACTTGATTGACCGCGGTGAGGATAGTCGCCGTGTCCTTGAAATGGTTAAGGAATTGGTTGATAATCAAGGTGCAATCTGTTTGTCAGGCAACCACGAGTATATGTTTTTGACTTGGCTCGATGACCCAGAAGAAAGCTATGACCACTATCGTCGCAATGGCGGAGATACAACCATTAACTCTATCCTAGGTCGTCCCTTGAATGCCCCAGTTGATGGAGTTGAGGATGCCAAGCGTGTTGCTACTGAAGCGGCAGATTTGGTCGAATTTATTCGTCAAATGCCATTTGTGGTAGAGACAGATAAGTATATCTTTGTTCACGCAGGTATTGACTTGACCTTGGATGACTGGCATGAAACTACAGATTACAAGAAAGTCTGGCTCAGAAAGCCATTCCACGAAGCCGAAAATCATACTGGAAAAATCATTGTCTTTGGTCATACACCAGTTTATGGTTTACTGAAGCAAGACCGAGGTACAGCTGAGCTTTGGACGACAGAAGATGGTAAGATTGGGATGGACGGAGGAGCTGTTTATGGTGGTGTCCTTCATGGGATTATCTTTACAGACCAAGGAATGACAGAACACCACTTTATCGAGAATGACGGCTTTGTCGCTGAAGATTAGTACTCCTAGCAGGGTATGGTCTTGTCAAAATATCAAAAACAATTTATAATAAATAGATACCCTGAAAGGAAGAGAATCATGAACTTAGAAGAATTGAAAAAACGACAGGAGAAGATCCGTAACTTCTCTATTATCGCCCATATTGACCACGGGAAGTCGACTCTAGCAGACCGCATTTTGGAAAAAACAGAGACAGTTTCAAGTCGTGAAATGCAGGCCCAACTTTTGGATAGTATGGATTTAGAGCGAGAACGTGGGATTACCATTAAACTCAATGCCATCGAGCTCAATTACACTGCAAAAGATGGGGAAACTTATATTTTCCACTTGATTGACACGCCAGGGCACGTAGACTTTACCTATGAAGTTTCGCGTTCGCTAGCTGCCTGTGAGGGGGCGATTTTAGTGGTCGATGCTGCCCAAGGGATTGAAGCTCAAACCCTTGCCAATGTGTATCTTGCCTTGGACAATGATTTGGAAATCATGCCAGTTATTAACAAGATTGACCTGCCCGCTGCTGATCCTGAGCGCGTGCGTACAGAGATTGAAGATGTCATTGGTTTGGATGCTAGCGAAGCAGTTTTGGCTTCTGCCAAGGCTGGTATTGGGATCGAGGAAATCCTTGAGCAAATCGTAGAAAAAGTGCCAGCTCCAACAGGTGATGTGACGGCGCCACTGAAGGCCTTAATTTTTGACTCTGTTTACGATGCTTACCGTGGAGTTATTCTCCAAGTTCGCGTCATGGACGGAGTGGTCAAACCAGGCGATAAGATTCAGCTCATGAGCAATGGCAAGACCTTTGATGTTACGGAAGTAGGTATTTTTACACCTAAAGCAGTTGGTCGTGATTTCCTTGCGACTGGTGACGTTGGTTATATTGCGGCTTCTATCAAGACGGTTCAGGACACTCGTGTGGGGGATACCGTTACCTTGGCGACCAATCCTGCGGCAGAGCCCTTACATGGCTACAAGCAGATGAATCCTATGGTCTTTGCGGGTCTCTACCCAATTGAGTCAAACAAGTACAATGACCTTCGTGAAGCCCTTGAAAAATTGCAACTGAATGATGCCAGTCTTCAGTTTGAACCAGAAACATCTCAGGCACTTGGATTTGGTTTCCGTTGTGGTTTCCTCGGACTTCTTCATATGGATGTTATCCAAGAACGTTTGGAACGTGAGTTCAATATCGACCTCATCATGACAGCTCCGTCTGTTATCTATAAGGTTAATTTGACCGACGGTGAGTCTATGGATGTGTCAAACCCGTCTGAGTTCCCAGACCCAACCAAGATTGCGACCATTGAAGAACCTTATGTTAAAGCTCAAATCATGGTACCACAGGAATTTGTCGGAGCAGTGATGGAGCTAGCTCAGCGCAAGCGTGGGGACTTTGTGACTATGGATTATATCGATGATAATCGTGTTAATGTTATCTATCAAATACCACTCGCTGAAATCGTCTTTGACTTCTTTGATAAACTTAAGTCTTCAACACGTGGTTATGCAAGTTTTGACTACGAAGTGTCAGAGTATCGCCCATCTAAGCTAGTGAAAATGGATATACTTCTCAATGGAGACAAGGTGGATGCCCTCAGCTTTATCGTTCACAAGGATTTTGCTTACGAACGTGGGAAACTCATCGTTGATAAGCTCAAGAAAATTATCCCTCGTCAACAATTTGAGGTTCCCATCCAAGCAGCAATTGGACACAAAATTGTGGCTCGTACTGATATCAAGGCGCTTCGTAAGAACGTACTTGCCAAGTGTTACGGTGGTGACGTTTCTCGTAAACGTAAACTCCTTGAAAAACAAAAAGCTGGTAAGAAACGCATGAAAGCTATCGGATCAGTAGAAGTTCCGCAAGAAGCCTTCCTCAGCGTCTTGAGCATGGATGAAGAATAAGTTGTTTAATTGCCTTTCCTTCTTCATAGGAAATTTATATAAGAATCAATAGTAAAGCAGGCTTAAATGGTCTGCTTTTTTAGTTTTTATACTCTTCGAAAATCTCTTCAAACCACGTCAGCGTCGCCTTACCGTAGATATGGTTCCTGACTTCGTCAGTTTCATCTATAACCTCAAAACCATGTTTTGAGCTGACTTCGTCAGTTTCATCTACAACCTCAAAACAGTGTTTTGAGCAACCTGCGGCTAGCTTCCTAGTTTGCTCTTTGATTTTCATTGAGTATTAGAACAGAAAAAATGCTTGGAGTATTTGTTTGTGTGTTTATTTTTATATAACAAACTATAAACACAACAAAAATATAAAAAAAGAGACAAAAATCAACAGAAAACTATTGACAACGATTTCATATAGTGTTATACTTATGGCATAAAGTTAATGGAAAGAAGGGAAAACCTTATGGGATTAGATCATTTCTTTGACAAAAACCTTGTGTTTTGCTTAGAAGCGGATAATCAAGAACATCTCTTTGATCAGGTTGCAACTTTATTGGAAGAACGAGAAATCGTGACTCCAACCTATCGTGAAGCCTTGATCACGCGTGAAAAGTCATTTCCAACTGGCTTAGATATGGAATTTTTAGGCAAGGATTTGCCGAATGTGGCTATTCCTCATACAGATATTGTTCATAATCTAGCTGAAAAAGTTGTGGTCGTTCGATTAGAAAAACCAGTGACTTTCCACAATATGATTGCACCAGATAAGGAAGTAGAAGTATCCTTGCTCTTCTTTATCATCAATAACTCGAGTTCAAGTCAAACGAACATTCTTGCTCAGTTGATGGACTTCTTTACTGGAAATGGTCATCTTGAAGACCTATCAAAAATTTCTGAACCAGAAGCCCTCTATGCTTATATCGCTGAAGCAATTGCTTAATCTTGTCTATTAAAAATATTAAATTGGAGGAGATCCATATGATTAAAATTCTTGCTGCCTGCGGTGCAGGTGTTAATTCAAGCCACCAAATTAAAAGTGCTCTTGAAGAAGAACTTTCAAACCGTGGTTACGATGTTCACTGTGATGCAGTTATGGTCAAAGACGTTAATGAAGACCTTATCAAAGGTTATGACATCTTCACACCAATTGCTGCGACAGACCTTGGTTTTGACCCAGGTATTCCAGTTATCGAAGCTGGACCAATCTTATTCCGTATCCCAGCTATGAGTGCTCCAGTATATGATAATATTGAAGCAGCTATCAAAGAACACGGATTAAGCTAATTCTAATTTGTTAACATTCATATAACATAAAAAAGGGAGGAACTGTTATGGATGCAATCTTTGACCTAATCAAAGGCTTTTTCACACCTATCTTAGATATGGGTGGTCCTGTCATCATGTTGATCATTTTGACAGTATTGGCTTTACTTTTTGGAGTGAAATTCTCCAAAGCGCTTGAAGGTGGTATCAAACTTGCCATCGCTCTTACTGGTATCGGTGCTATCATCGGTATGCTAAATGGTGCTTTCTCAGCATCACTTGCAAAATTCGTTGAAAATACTGGTATTCAATTGAGTATTACCGACGTTGGTTGGGCACCACTTGCTACAATCACTTGGGGTTCTGCTTGGACACTTTACTTCTTGCTCATCATGTTGATTGTCAACGTAGTGATGCTTGCTATGAAGAAAACAGATACACTTGACGTTGATATCTTCGATATCTGGCACTTGTCTATCACAGGTCTTTTGATTAAATGGTATGCAGACAACAACGGTGTGAGCCAAGGGGTTTCACTATTGATTGCTACAGTAGCTATTGTACTTGTTGGGGTTCTTAAAATCATCAACTCTGACTTGATGAAACCTACATTTGATGACCTTCTTAATGCACCAAGTTCATCTCCAATGACTTCAACTCACATGAACTACATGATGAACCCAGTTATCATGGTTTTGGATAAGATTTTTGAAAAATTCTTCCCAGGTCTTGATAAATATGACTTTGATGCTGCAAAATTGAACAAGAAAATCGGTTTCTGGGGTTCTAAATTCTTTATCGGTTTCATCCTTGGTATCGTTATCGGTATTATGGGAACTCCACATCCAATTGCAGGAGTTGAAGATGCAGATAAATGGCGTCTTGTTATCAGAGGATGGTTGTCTCTTGGTTTGACTGCCGGTGTATCTTTGGAACTCTTCTCACTTATCGGTTCATGGTTCATCGCAGCCGTAGAACCACTTTCACAAGGTATTACAAACGTTGCTACTAAACGTCTTCAAGGACGTAAATTCAACATCGGTCTTGACTGGCCATTCATCGCTGGTCGTGCTGAAATCTGGGCTTGTGCCAACGTACTTGCACCAATTATGTTGGTTGAAGCGGTGCTTCTTTCAAAAGTCGGAAATGGTATCTTGCCACTTGCAGGTATCATCGCTATGGGTGTTACTCCAGCTCTCTTGGTTGTAACTCGTGGTAAATTGCTCCGTATGATCATCTTTGGAACACTCTTGTTGCCACTCTTCCTTCTTTCAGGTACACTTATCGCACCATTTGCAACAGAACTTGCTAAAGGTGTAGGTGCCTTCCCAGCAGGTGTGAGTGAAACTCAATTGATTACTCACTCTACTCTTGAAGGACCAATCGAAAAACTTCTTGGTTGGACAATTGGTAACACTACAACTGGTGATATCAAAGCAATCCTTGGTGCTGTAGTCTTCCTTGTATTCTATATCGGTATCTTTGCTTGGTACAGAAAACAAATGATCAAACGTAACGAAGAGTACGCAGCAAAAGCAAAATAATGCGCTCCTATAAAATGTAAATTGTTAAAGCTAGGTTGTCATACCGTTTAGGAGTGACAGCCTAGTTTTTTATAAACTATTAAGAAATCGGAGAAAATAATGGTAATTGAATTAAAATCAGAACAATTAAGAGTTCAATTTAACAGTTTTGGTGGGGCTCTTTCTTCTATAAAAGATGCTGAGGGAGTTGAGTATTTGTGGCAAGGGGATGCTACTTATTGGAGCGGACAAGCTCCTGTTCTCTTTCCTATTTGTGGTTCATTGAGAGAGGATACAGCCGTCTATATAGATGAGAAGGGTCAGGAAAGCAAAGGAAAGATTCCTCGTCATGGTCTGGTTCGTAAGAAAGAATTTGAATTAGTTGAACAGACAGACAAGAGTGTAACTTTTGCAATTGAAGACGATGAGAATAGCTATCAGAACTACCCTTATCATTTCCGCCTAGAAATCACTTATATCCTTACAGGAAAGACAGTACGGACTCAATACAAAATATTTAATAAAGAAACTAGCAAGGTCCTGCCTTATTTTATTGGTGGCCATCCAGGATTTAATTGTCCTCTACTGGATGATGAAGTCTATGAAGATTATTATCTAGAGTTTGAGAAAGAAGAAACTTGTTCTGTTCCACGCCCTTTCCCAGAAACGGGTATGCTGGATTTTCAAGATAGAAGTCCATGGCTAGAGGGGCAAAAAGAATTAGATCTTAATTATGATCTTTTCAGTATAGATGCAGTCACCTTAGATGAATTGCAATCTAGAACAATTGCGCTTCGTTCTCGTAAACATGATAAGGGATTGAAAGTGCACTTTGCAGAGTTTCCAAACCTCATCATCTGGTCAACTTTGAACAAGGGACCTTTCATTGCCTTTGAGCCATGGTCTGGCTTGTCAACATCCCTTGAAGAAGGAGATCATTTAGAAGATAAGAAGAATGTTCGTCTCTTAGAAGCCAATCAGGTTGAAGAATTAGGGTTTGAGATAGAAGTTTTATAAAAAAGTAAAAAATAAATAACAAAAACAAACATAAAGTGTTGACTTTTTCAAACAATAGTAGTATATTATGTTTGTGAGGACTAATTGACTGTTTTTTAAAGACAGCCAATACACTGCTGGAATCCAGCATAGAAAAATAAAAAGGAGTATACAATATGTCTATTGTTATCGGTGCAGATGCTGCAGGTTTGAGATTGAAAGAAGTTGTGAAAGACTTCTTGGAAAAAGAAAACTTCCACGTTGTGGATGTTACAGCTGAAGGTCAAGACTTTGTCGATGTGACTCTTGCTGTTGCTGCAGAAGTAAACAAAGAAGAACAAAACCTTGGTATCGTGATTGATGCTTATGGAGCTGGTCCATTTATGGTTGCAACTAAGATTAAAGGAATGGTTGCCGCAGAAGTTTCTGACGAACGTTCAGCTTATATGACTCGTGGACACAACAACTCACGTATGATCACTATGGGGGCACAACTTGTTGGTGATGAATTGGCTAAAAATATCGCTAAAGGATTTGTTAACGGTAAATACGATGGTGGACGTCACCAAATTCGTGTCGACATGTTGAACAAAATGTGCTAATTAGATTACAGTAAGAAAGGTAAGTTAAAAATGAGAATTGCAATTGGATGTGACCACATCGTAACAGATGAAAAAATGGCGGTTTCAGAATTTTTGAAATCAAAAGGATATGAAGTCATTGACTTTGGTACATATGACCATACACGTACTCACTACCCAATCTTTGGTAAAAAAGTAGGGGAAGCTGTAACTAGCGGTCAAGCTGATCTTGGTGTATGTATCTGTGGTACTGGTGTTGGTATCAACAACGCTGTAAATAAAGTTCCAGGTGTCCGTTCTGCCTTGGTTCGTGATATGACAACAGCCCTTTATGCTAAAGAACAATTGAACGCCAACGTTATCGGTTTTGGTGGTAAGATTACTGGTGAATTGCTTATGTGTGATATCATCGAAGCTTTCATCCATGCTGAATACAAACCAACTGAAGAAAACAAAAAATTGATTGCGAAAATTGAACACGTTGAAAGTCACAATGCTCAACAAACAGACGCAAACTTCTTCACTGAATTCCTTGAAAAATGGGATCGCGGAGAATACCACGACTAAGAGGTGACCTATGATTTTAACAGTCACAATGAACCCATCCATCGATATTTCCTATCCCTTGGATGAGTTGAAGATTGATACTGTCAATCGTGTGGTAGATGTAACCAAAACGGCTGGTGGTAAGGGACTCAATGTTACCCGAGTACTTTCAGAATTTGGAGATTCTGTTCTTGCTACTGGTTTAGTGGGTGGTAAACTTGGTGAGTTTTTGGTTGAAAATATCGATAATCAAGTAAAAAAAGATTTCTTCTCAATTCAGGGGGAAACTCGTAACTGTATCGCTATTCTTCATGGAGATAACCAAACAGAAGTTCTTGAAAAAGGTCCTGAAGTATTGGAACAGGAAGGTCAAGACTTTTTGGAACATTTCAAAAAACTCTTGGAGTCAGTTGAAGTAGTAGCTATCTCAGGTAGTCTGCCAGCTGGTCTTCCGGTTGATTACTATGCGAGCTTGGTAGAACTTGCTAATCAAGCTGGCAAGCCTGTTGTCTTGGACTGCTCTGGTGCAGCACTTCAGGCGGTTCTTGAATCACCACATAAACCAACAGTCATCAAACCAAATAATGAAGAATTGTCTCAACTTCTAGGAAGAGAAGTTTCTGAGGATTTGGATGAATTAAAAGAAGTCCTTCAAGAACCTTTGTTTGCAGGTATTGAATGGATTATCGTTTCACTTGGTGCCAACGGTGCTTTTGCCAAACATGGTGACACTTTCTACAAGGTAGATATTCCTAGAATTCAGGTGGTCAACCCTGTCGGATCTGGAGACTCTACTGTGGCAGGAATTTCTTCAGGACTGCTTCACAAAGAATCGGATGCAGAATTACTCATCAAGGCAAATGTCCTTGGTATGCTCAATGCTCAAGAAAAAATGACTGGTCATGTCAACATGGCCAACTATCAAGCTCTATATGATCAATTAATAGTAAAAGAGGTATAAAATGGCTTTAACAGAACAAAAACGTGCACGCTTAGAAAAACTTTCTGATGAAAATGGTATCATCTCAGCTCTTGCATTTGACCAACGCGGTGCTTTGAAACGCCTCATGGCTCAACACCAAACAGAAGAACCAACAGTGGCTCAAATGGAAGAATTAAAAGTCTTGGTAGCAGATGAATTGACTAAATACGCTTCATCTATGCTTCTTGACCCTGAGTATGGACTTCCAGCAACTAAAGCTCTTGATGAAAAAGCTGGTCTTCTCCTTGCTTATGAAAAAACAGGTTATGACACAACAAGCACAAAACGCTTGCCAGACTGCTTGGATGTTTGGTCTGCAAAACGTATTAAAGAAGAAGGTGCAGATGCAGTTAAATTCTTGCTTTACTATGATGTAGATAGCTCAGACGAACTTAACCAAGAAAAACAAGCTTACATCGAACGTATCGGTTCTGAGTGTGTGGCTGAAGATATCCCATTCTTCCTTGAAATCCTTGCTTACGATGAAAAAATTGCTGATGCTGGTTCTGTAGAATACGCTAAAGTAAAACCACACAAAGTTATCGGTGCTATGAAAGTCTTCTCAGACCCACGTTTTAACATTGATGTCTTGAAAGTTGAAGTTCCTGTTAACATTAAATATGTTGAAGGCTTCGCTGAAGGTGAAGTAGTTTATACACGTGAAGAAGCAGCAGCCTTCTTCAAAGCACAAGATGAAGCAACTAACTTGCCATATATCTACTTAAGTGCTGGTGTATCAGCTAAACTCTTCCAAGATACTCTTGTATTTGCTCATGAATCAGGTGCAAACTTCAATGGTGTTCTTTGTGGCCGTGCTACATGGGCTGGATCAGTTGAAGCATACATCAAAGATGGTGAAGCAGCAGCTCGCGAATGGCTTCGCACAACTGGTTTTGAAAACATTGACGAACTCAATAAAGTTCTTCAAACAACAGCGACTTCATGGAAAGAACGCGTGTAAGAAAGTCCTTCTAGTTTAGGAACATGAATCTAAAAAAATTTTTAAAAAAGTTATATGTAAAGGTTTACAAAACAACTTACTTGTGCTATACTTAAATCACAAGTTAATACAAGGTGAGTGTTACTAAGTAAGATTAGGCATGATCACAGGTGAATTAGAAATCGGCTGATTTTCTAGTTCATTTGTGGTCATTTTTTATACTCATATACCTTTAAGATATAAAAGGAGGTTGACATGTATCGAATTCTAAATCCAATGAATCACAATGTCTCGCTTGTTAGAAATGATAAAGGAGAAGAAGTGATTGTAATTGGTAAGGGGATTGCATTTGGAAAGAAGAAGGGAGATTTGATTGCTGAAAATCAGGTTGAGAAAATCTTTCGGATGAAGACCGAAGAGTCCAGAGAAAACTTTATGGCTCTCCTCAAAGATGTTCCGCTTGATTTTATCACAGTGACCTATGAAATCATTGATAAGCTATCAAAGAAATATCACTATCCTATTCAAGAGTATCTCTATGTAACCTTGACAGATCATATTTACTGTTCTTATCAAGCTCTAGCACAAGGAAGGTACAAGGATAGTAATTTGCCAGATATTTCCGCTAAGTATCCTGTCGCTTTTCAAATCGCAAATGAAGCTTTTGAAATTTACCGTCAGAAGCTAGCAGATCATTTTCCTGAGGACGAAATTATTCGGATTGCTTATCATTTCATCAATGCCGAAGGCGAGAATGAAGTGGAACTTGTGGAGTCGATTGATAAGAGGAAAGAAATTCTCAGGAATGTTGAAGAAGTGCTAAAGGGTTATGCAATTCAACGAACTAAAAAGAATAACCATTTCTATGATCGCTTTATGATCCATTTGAATTATTTCTTGGATTATTTAGACAGATCTAGAGATGATAACCAATCACTTCTGGATATGGAAGATCATATTAAACAATCCTATCCAAAAGCGTTCGAGATTGGTTCCAAGATCTATGATGTGATTACGCAACATACGGGTCTTGATTTGTATAAAAGTGAACGAGTTTATCTAGTTCTACATATCCAACGTTTATTGTCATAAAAATTTATTTAAAATTATATAAGGAGAATTCTATCATGAATAGAGAAGAAGTAACATTGTTAGGTTTTGAAATCGTAGCCTATGCTGGCGATGCTCGTTCAAAACTATTGGAAGCCTTGAAGGCTGCTGAAGCTGGTGATTTTGAAAAAGCGGACGCTCTGGTAGAGGAAGCTGGTAGCTGTATTGCAGAGGCTCATCACGCGCAAACAAGTCTATTGACTAAGGAAGCTTCTGGTGAGGATTTAGCATATAGTGTGACCATGATGCATGGACAAGACCACTTGATGACAACCATCTTGTTAAAAGATTTGATGCACCACTTAATCGAACTTTATAAGAGAGGAGTTAAATAATGAACAAACTAATTGCATTTATTGAGAAAGGAAAACCTTTCTTTGAGAAATTATCTCGTAATATCTATCTTCGTGCTATTCGTGATGGTTTCATTGCAGGTATGCCTGTTATTCTCTTCTCAAGTATCTTTATCTTGATTGCTTTTGTACCAAACTCATGGGGCTTTAAATGGTCTGATGAAGTTGTAGCCTTTCTGATGAAACCTTATAGCTATTCTATGGGCATTCTGGCTCTCTTGGTAGCTGGTACAACAGCTAAGTCATTGACCGATTCAGTAAACCGTAGCATGGAGAAAACCAATCAAATCAACTATATGTCAACGCTGTTGGCAGCAATTGTTGGTTTGTTGATGTTGGCAGCTGATCCTATCGAAAATGGTCTAGCTACTGGATTCTTGGGGACAAAAGGTTTGCTTTCAGCCTTCCTTGCTGCCTTTGTTACCGTAGCCATCTATAAGGTTTGTGTTAAGAATAACGTCACTATTCGTATGCCTGACGAAGTTCCACCAAATATCTCACAAGTCTTTAAAGATGTGATTCCATTCACTCTATCAGTGGTTTCTCTTTATGCTCTTGATTTACTAGCTCGTCATTTTGTTGGTTCTAGTGTGGCAGAATCAATCGGTAAATTCTTTGCTCCATTATTCTCTGCAGCTGATGGCTATCTTGGTATTACGATTATCTTTGGTGCCTTTGCCTTCTTCTGGTTTGTTGGTATTCATGGTCCATCTATCGTTGAACCAGCTATCGCAGCTATTACCTATGCAAATGCTGAAGTCAACTTGAACCTTCTCCAACAAGGTATGCACGCTGACAAGATTCTTACTTCTGGTACACAAATGTTTATCGTTACCATGGGTGGTACTGGTGCAACACTGGTTGTTCCTTTCATGTTCATGTGGTTGACAAAATCGAAACGTAACCGTGCAATCGGACGTGCTTCAGTAGTTCCTACCTTCTTTGGTGTAAATGAACCAATCTTGTTTGGTGCACCGCTTGTATTGAATCCGATTTTCTTCATTCCATTTATCTTTGCTCCAATCGCAAACGTTTGGATCTTCAAATTCTTTATTGAAACACTTGGAATGAACTCATTTACTGCTAATCTACCATGGACAACTCCAGCTCCACTAGGTCTAGTTCTTGGAACTAACTTCCAAGTTCTATCATTTATTCTTGCTGCCCTTCTAATCGTGGTTGACGTAGTCATTTACTATCCATTCCTTAAAGTCTATGATGAACAAATTCTCGAAGAAGAGCGTTCAGGTAAATCTAATGATGAGTTGAAAGAAAAAGTTGCTTCAAACTTCAACACTGCAAAAGCAGATGCTATTCTTGAGAAAGCGGGCGTAGAAGCAGCACAAAATAAAATCACTGAAGAAACAAATGTCCTCGTTCTCTGTGCAGGTGGAGGTACAAGTGGTCTCCTTGCAAATGCTTTGAACAAGGCAGCTGCAGAATACAATGTTCCTGTGAAAGCAGCAGCAGGTGGCTATGGTGCTCACCGTGAAATGTTGCCAGAGTTTGATCTAGTTATCCTTGCACCTCAAGTTGCTTCAAACTTTGAAGACATGAAAGCAGAAACTGATAAACTTGGTATTAAACTTGCGAAAACAGAAGGCGCTCAATACATCAAATTAACCCGTGATGGAAAAGGTGCTCTAGCATTCGTGCAAGCGCAATTCGATTAACGATAGGGACTATGAAATAGTCTCCTCTCGTTACGGAAATCGCTATGGCGAATTTCCTAATCGCCTTGTTAATTCGTCGGTAAAAAGATATTGTTTTTACCTTCTCATGTCACAATTCGATTAAGGCTAGGGACTGTGAAACAGTCTCCTCTCGTTACGGAAATCGCTATGGCGAATTTCCTAATCGCCTTGTTAATTCGTCGGTAAAAAGATATCGTTTTTACCTCCTCATGTCACAATTCGGTGACTTGGTACAAGAAGTGAGATGGAGAAGGATGGCTCACTGACTCCTCTCCTCTCACTTTTACTTTATTTAAATCAAGAAATAGGTGAAAAAAATGACAAAAACACTTCCCAAAGACTTTATTTTTGGTGGCGCAACAGCTGCCTATCAAGCAGAAGGTGCTACACATACTGATGGTAAAGGACCAGTTGCTTGGGATAAATATCTTGAAGATAACTACTGGTACACTGCCGAACCAGCCAGTGATTTTTACAATCGATATCCAGTTGACCTCAAGCTAGCAGAAGAGTATGGTGTCAATGGCATTCGAATTTCTATTGCCTGGTCACGTATTTTCCCAACTGGTTACGGTCAAGTAAATCAAAAGGGTGTTGAGTATTATCATAATCTATTTGCAGAGTGTCACAAACGTCATGTTGAGCCCTTTGTAACTCTTCATCACTTTGATACGCCAGAAGCTCTACATTCAAATGGAGACTTCTTAAACCGTGAAAATATCGAACACTTTGTAGACTACGCTGCCTTCTGTTTTGAAGAATTTCCAGAAGTAAACTATTGGACAACCTTTAATGAAATTGGGCCAATCGGTGATGGTCAATACTTGGTTGGTAAATTCCCTCCAGGTATTCAGTACGATCTTGCTAAAGTTTTCCAATCGCACCACAATATGATGGTGTCTCATGCACGCGCTGTAAAACTATATAAAGATAAAGGATATAAAGGTGAAATTGGTGTTGTTCACGCTCTGCCAACCAAGTACCCACTTAATCCTGAAAATCCTGCAGATGTTATTGCGGCAGAGTTGGAGGACATTATCCATAATAAATTTATCTTGGATGCAACTTATCTGGGTCACTACTCTGAAAAGACTCTGGCAGGGGTAGAGGCTATCTTGGCTGCCAATGGTGGTAGCTTGGATCTTCGTGAAGAAGATTTCACAGCATTAGAAGCTGCAAAAGACTTGAACGACTTCCTTGGAATCAATTACTATATGAGTGACTGGATGGAAGCCTTTGATGGAGAAACAGAAATCATTCATAATGGTAAAGGTGAGAAAGGAAGCTCTAAATACCAAATCAAAGGTGTTGGTCGTCGTGTAGCTCCTGATTATGTACCACGTACGGATTGGGATTGGATTATCTACCCTCAAGGTTTGTATGACCAAATCATGCGCGTGAAGAAAGATTATCCCAACTACAAGAAGATTTACATCACTGAAAATGGTCTCGGCTATAAAGATGAGTTCGTTGATAACACTGTTTACGATGATGGCCGTATTGATTATGTCAAACAACACTTGGAAGTGTTATCTGATGCGATTGCAGATGGCGCTAATGTAAAAGGTTACTTCATTTGGTCATTGATGGACGTCTTCTCTTGGTCAAATGGTTATGAGAAACGTTACGGTCTCTTCTATGTAGACTTTGAAACGCAAGAACGTTATCCGAAGAAATCAGCTCACTGGTACAAGAAAGTAGCGGAAACTCAAGTGATTGAGTAGTAGAATGAGTCATTAGATATAGAATTCTAGTGAGGCAAAAAGATGTTCAAAAATTTTATCCAATCTATTTATGAAAAAGTTTATATTATCAACTTTGAAAAATGCTTTCAAATACCGTGTTTGACGAATGAAGAACTGAAAAGCCTTGGGAAATGGTATGTCTCGACCGGTAAAGAATGGATTTGTCATTCAGACTATGAGCTGGAAGAATTTAAAAATCTATTTTTAAATTTTATCAATCCTGAAGAACGGGATACTATCTCCTTTGATTCAGATTTTATGCCGTTTCAACAATCGTAACCAATTTCCAAAAAGTTAAATCTTATATTTAGTACTCTGCAAAACTTTTATCTAATCACGTTGCTTATACTCAATGAAAATCAAAGAGCAACTTTAAACTAGAAAGCGAGTCGCAGATTTCTCAATGCATAGCTTTGAGGTTGCAGATAAAGCAATTGAGCAAAAAGTCTTTAACGCAGAAAAACGCATAATATCAGGTGTTGAAAAACCTTGATACTATGCGTTTTATTGTGGGAAGATTTACTTTTTTTCTTCTGAAATTGAGTTGTTACCCAGAATCTTTCAGTTGATTAAGGCTTGATGACTTTAGTAAGTTTAGATAGCTCAAAAAGGATTGAATCACTTAGTTTAGAATCTGAAACAATAGTATCAAGATTTGATACATTATAAAAAGTATAAAAATCAAACTTATTGAACTTACTATGATCTGCGAGTAAATATTTTTTATTAGAATTATTTAAAGCGATGCGTTGAGCCTCTCCCTCTTCCTCGCTAAAAGTAGCTAGAGCTCCGTTTTGAATACCATTACAGCTAACGAAAGCTTTAGAAAATTGGAGATTAGAGAGATTTTGTAGGGTCAATGTGCCAACAAAAGCACCTGTAATATCGCGATAATTTCCACCTATCAAAATCAAATCTGTTAATTTTCGTTCGCTTAAAATCAGAAAAACAGGTAGACTGTTGGTCACGACGCGGATATTGTCAATAGGCAATTCGCGCGCAAAAAATTCTAATGTTGTTCCTGGTCCAATGAAAATAGTTTCTCTTTCTTCTACTAGACTGCCTGCAAAACGGGCTATTTCTTGTTTTTCTGCCGTTTGGAGGGCTTGTTTTTCAATATTTGATCGCTCATTAGTCAAAAGGGAGTTGGTTCGAAGTTTTTCAGCTCCACCATGGACACGAATCAGCAAATCTTTATCAGCCAATTCCTGTAAATAGCGCCTTGCAGTCATATCTGAAACAGCTATTTCGTCCATAATCTGTTTAACCGTTATGGTTCCTTTACTATTTACTGTCTCTAAAATTTTGGCTAATTTTTCTTGTTTGAGCATATTATCACCTCGTTTCCTACTACTATCTTACCATAAACTAGCTCATCATTCAAATACAAAAACAACAAAATAAAACAAAAACAAAAATATCGAGGTTTATTTTCAAAACTTCGATATTTTATTAGATTATTATTTTGTTGTTTCTAGTTTACTTTTTGATGGTTAAGAGTGGTGGATAATTATACTCAATGAAAATCAAAGAGCAAACTAGGAAGCTAGCCGCAGGTTGCTCAAAACACAGT